>NZ_JBFRDY010000004.1:0-268256 GCF_052114035.1 Janibacter sp. RAF52
CCCTAGGTGTTGCGGGGCATGAGGTTGGTGACACCAGGTCGGGTGTAGGGCGGGCAGGTCCCTTGGCGACAAGATGAAGGTGTTCGAAGCCTCATGAGTCGGAAGGAACCTGCCCTATGTCCCACGCTAATGCCCCGTGGACTGCGTGTGGTCGCCGCCGTCAGGTCGAGCGGGTCCTGGGCCTGGTGGAAGGGACCGCGCCTCGTCCGATCGCGCATGTCGCGGCCGAGGCCGGGATCTCTCGTCAGTGCCTCTCGAAGTGGGTCGCCCGGTGGCGTGAACACGGCGAGGAAGGTCTTCACGACCGCTCCAGCCGGCCCCGCCGCTCACCGACCGCGACCAGCGAAGCCGTGGTGGAGCGGATCATCCAGCTACGACGTCGCAGGTGGTCCGCACGGCGTATCCACCTGTACCTGGCCCAGGAAGGCACACCCGTGGCGGTGTGCACCATCGCGCGGATCCTGCGCCGTGAGGGCCTCAACCGGCTGCGGCACCTGGACACCGACGGGCAACTGCTGCGCGAGCACCCACCGGGCAAGATCACCGCGAGCTACCCCGGCCACATGATCCACGTGGACGTGAAGAAGGTCGGACGTATCCCCGACGGCGGGGGCTGGCGAGTCCACGGACGCGGTTCCGATGCCGACAGGGCCCGCCACAAAGCCCCCAAGAACCGAGGCACACGAGTCGGGTACACGTTCCTGCACTCGGCCGTGGACGGACACACCCGCTTGGCCTACACCGAGGCACACGAGGACGAGAAAGCCAGCACCGCGATCGGGTTCCTCTTCCGCGCCCGCGTGTTCTTCCGCGCTCACGGCATCACCCGCTTCACCCGGATCGTCACAGACAACGGCCCCTGCTACACCGCCAAAGACTTCACCCGGTCAGTGCACTCCTTCGCGACCCGGCACAAGCGGATCCGGCCCTACACGCCCAAGCACAACGGCAAGGTCGAGCGCTACCAACAGACCATGGCACGCGAAGCCCTCTACGCCGCGCCCTACACCTCAGAACAAGAACGCCGCCAACACCTGCAAACCTGGCTGATCCACTACAACTACCATCGCCCCCACAGCGCCATCGGGGACCAGCCACCCGCAACCCGCGCCAAGACCCGCGTCACCAAGGTCATGCCCAGTTACACCTAGGGAAATCGAGCGGCCGCACCGCGCCCGCGTCGGCAAGCCGGACGAGGTCGGCGTGCGCCTCCTGCACGGCCGCCGGGTCGTGCTGCTGGTAGAGGCTCCAGTGCAGGCCGAGGATCGAGTAGTTCTTGACGAGCGCGTGGTTGAGGCGCGGCTCGGGCACCCTTCCGCTGGCGAAGCCGACGACGACGATCCGCCCCTCGAAGGCGATGCACTTGGTGCTCGCGGTGTACGACGGGCCGCCCACCGGGTCGTAGACGACGTCGGCGCCGTGGCCACCCGTCACCTGGGTGACCGTCTCGACGACGTCCTGCTCCCGTCGGTCGATGACGACGTCGCAGCCGAGCTCGCGGGCGATCGCCACCTTGTCAGCACCACCGACGACGCCGATGACGTGGGCGCCGGCCGCCTTGCCGAGCTGGACGGCGGCGGAGCCGACCCCACCGGAGGCAGCGTGGACGAGCAGGTGCTCGCCGGCCTGCAGCGCAGCCCGGCGGTGCAACGCGAACCAGCCGGTCTGGTAGCTGATCATCAGCGCCGCGGCCCCCGCGTCGTCGAGCCCCTCCGGCGCGATGAAGGTGCTCGCGCCGTCGAGGAGGCACTCCTGCGCGTAGCCGCCGTGGGGCAGGTCGGTGCCGCCGAGCACCCGGTCGCCGACGGCGACGTGGGTGACCCGCTCGCCGACCTCGACGACGTCACCGCAGACCTCGAGCCCCGGGACGAGGGGGGGCGACGGCTTGACCTGGTACTCGCCGCGGCACAGGAGGGTGTCGGCGAAGTTCACGCCCGTCGCCCGAACCCGCACGCGCACCTGGTCGGGGCCGGGGGTGGGGCGCTCGATGTCACCGAGGGTGAGGACGTCGGCGGCGTCGCCGAATGCGTGGACCTGCCAGGCGCGGATGCTCATGGGTCAGGAGGCTACCGACCTCACACATCTGCTCCCGCAGACGTCCATGGGACATGATCGACCTCATGGCGACACGGCACGCGGTCCTCGCGACGCAGCTGGGCGAGCTGACTGCCGTCGTCGACCGAGCCCACGCCACCGGGGAGGGGGCGGTGCTCGTCGGCCTGTACTTCCCCGGCCACTGGACCCTGCCCGAGGGCGCTGATCACGGACCCCGCGTCGACCCCGCCGCCGAGCCGGTCCTCGCGACGCTCGCCACCGAGCTCGAGGAGTACCTCGCGGGCAGGCGGAGAGACTTCACGACGTCCTACGAGCTGCGCGGGGGTGAGCACCACCAGCGGGTCTGGGCGCTGCTCGAGCGCATCCCCTACGGGCAGACCGTCACCTACGGCGACCTCGCCCGCGAGACCGGTGGTGCAGCCCAGGCCGTCGGCCGCGCCGTGGGGGCCAACCCGATCTCGCTCCTCGTGCCCTGCCACCGCGTCGTCGGGGCCGACGGCTCGATCACCGGCTACGCCGGCGGGCTCGACCGCAAGCGCACGCTGCTCGCCCTCGAAGAGCCCCCGGCCCGGGAGCGCGATGCGCTCTTCTGAGGGGCCCGCCCCCTTCGAGCAGGTCGTGCGGCAGCACGGGCCGCGGGTGCTGTCGGTCTGCCGCGGTCTCGTCGACGCCGCCGACGTGGACGATGCGTGGAGCGAGACCTTCGTCGCGGCGCTGCGGGCGTGGCCAGACCTGCCGACCGACCTCGACGTCGAGGCCTGGCTCGTCACCGTCGCGCGACGCAAGTGCATCGACGTCCACCGGGCGCGTGCTCGGCGGGCCACCGACCCCGTCGCGGAGCTGCCCGAGCTGGCCACCTCCGCCGCCGAGCAGGGCGACGAGGGCATCTGGCGGCACGTCGCCGCGCTGCCGGACAAGCAGCGCCACGTCATCACCTATCGCTACCTCGGCGGTCTGAGCTACGCGCAGATCGTCGACCTCGTCGGCGGGTCGCCCGCCGCCGCCCGTCGCGCCGCCAGCGACGGGCTGAAGACCCTGCGGGACAAGGAGATCCGATGACCGCCACCGACATCGACCGCCTGCACGCGCGGCTCGTCACCCGGGCGGCCGACGAGGGCCTGCTCGACGTCGCCTACCGCGTGCTCGACTCGCCCCTCGGTGCCCTGCTGGTCGCGGCGACACCCGAGGGCGTCGTGCGGGTCGGCTTCGAGATCGAGGGTCACGACGCCGTGCTGGCCGACCTCGCCGAGCGGGTCAGCCCCCGGGTGCTGCAGGCCCCGGCGCGCCTCGACGACGTCGCCCGCGGTCTCGACGGCTACTTCAGCGGTGGGCCGGCACCCGAGGTGCCGCTCGACCTGCGTCTGCTCCACGGCTACCGCCGGGAGGTCGTCACGGCGCTGCCGGGCATCCCCTTCGGCCGCACCGCCACCTACGCCGAGGTGGCCGCGATGACCGGCCGGCCCCGCGCGGTCCGGGCCGTCGGTAGCGCCTGCGCTCACAACCCCGTGCCCCTGCTCCTGCCCTGCCACCGGGTCGTGCGCAGCGACGGGAGCGAAGGGGGATACCGCGGCGGCCCCGAGGCGAAGCACGCGCTGCTCGAGCTCGAGGCAGCTCGATGAGCAGCACCCCACCGGCCGGGGCGACCCGCGCCGAGCGACTGGGACGCCTTCCCTTCACCCGCCAGCACCCGAGAGTGCTGCTCGGCTCGGGCGCCGCAACCTCAGGGCGTGGGGTGCGCTCTACGCGATCACGCCCGAGATGCACCCGGCAGCGCTGCGGGGCACCGGTGCCGGCGCCGCGGCCGGATTCGGGCGGATCGCGTCGATCGTCGCGCCGCTCACCGTCCCCTTCGTCCTCGAGCGCGGGGGAGCCTCGGGCGAGGCCGTCGTCTTCTCGCTCTTCACCGTCGCCTTCGTCGTGGCGGAAGCCGCGGCGTGGTCGCTCCCGGAGCCGCGGGGTGCTGCGCTGACCTCCTGCCGCGCCACACTTGAACTTGAGTTCACATTACGCCTAGGCTCGGGCCACCCAACTCGAAGGAGAGTTCGCCATGGTGGCCGTACCGACCGTGACCGGGAGTGTCGACTCCGCTGACCTGGGGCGGGTCCTCGCCCACGAGCACATCTTCGTCGTCGGCGAGGAGTACCGGCAGAACTACCAGTCCGACTGGGACGAGGAGACCAAGGTGGCCGAGGCCGTCGCGGACCTCGGCGAGCTGCCCGGCCTCGGCATCGACACGATCCTCGACCCGACGGTCATCGGTCTCGGCCGCTACCTGCCGCGGGTCCAGCGGGTGGCCGAGCAGGTCGACCTGAACATCGTCGTCGCGACGGGCGTGTACACGTACAACGAGATCCCCTTCCAGTTCCACCACACCGGCCCCGGCCTGCTCTTCGACGTCCCGGAGCCGCTCACCGAGCTCTTCGTCAAGGACCTCACCGAGGGGATCGCGGACACCGGGGTGCGCGCCGGCTTCCTCAAGTGCGCCATCGAGGAGCAGGGACTGACCCCGGGTGTCGAGCGGGTCATGCGGGCGGTGGCCCAGGCCCACGTGCGCACCGGCGCGCCCATCACCGTCCACACCAACCCGCACACGCAGTCCGGGCTCGTCGCCCAGCGCGTGCTCGCGGAGGAGGGCGCCGACCTGGGCAAGGTCGTCGTCGGCCACAGCGGCGACACGACCGACGTCGACTACCTCTGCCGGGTCGCCGACGCCGGCTCATACCTCGGCATGGACCGCTTCGGGCTCGACGTGCTCCTGCCCTTCGAGGACCGGGTCGCGACGGTGCTCGAGCTGCTACGTCGCGGCTACGCCGAGCGCATGGTGCTCGCCCACGACGCCTCGTGCTTCATCGACTGGTTCGACCCCGAGGCCAAGCGCCAGGTCGTCCCGCGGTGGAACTTCCGCCACATCAGCGAGGACGTCATCCCCGCACTACTCGAGGGCGGGGCGGGCCAGGGCGACATCGACACCATGCTCGTCGACAACCCCCGCCGCTACTTCGAGTGAGGCTCAGCCGACTTCGTCGACGAACTCGATGATCCGCCGGGTGAGGATGCGCGCCTCCTCCGGCTGGTACTCCGACGTCAGTGTCGGGTCGTTGAAGAGGTGTCCCTCGCCCTGGTACTCGACGTACGAGTACGCGCCGCCGGCCTGCTCGACGTCGTCCTGGAGCTGCTCGTCGACCATCGGGTCGAACTGCCGGTCCTCCTCGTGGAAGGGGTCGCCGGCGGTGACGTGGACCTGCCCCGGCACCCCGGGCGGCCACGTCGCCTCGAGGTGGCGCATGGGCATCCCGCCGCCGACCATGACGACGCCGCGGGCGTCGGCCGGGCGCTGGGCGGCGACCCACTGGGCCATGGCGGCGCCGTTGGAGAAGCCGACGGCGACGAAGGGGGCGACCCCCTCGGTGGCCCCGCGCGCGTAGGCCATCTGCGCGGGGAAGCCGATCTCCTGCGAGCGGGCTGCGGCGGTCGGGTAGTCGTCGAAGGTGACGCCCTCGAGGTGGTCGACGGTGGTCACGCTGTGGCCGGCGGTGGTGAGTGCCTCGGCGAGGTCGGTGATGCCCTGACGCACACCGAGGACCGACGGGAAGAGCAGTACCTGTGCCATGTCCTGACCGTAGACCCGTGCGCCGACAGCGTCGCGCGGGAGCAGCCCGACCTCGTCAGCGCGCGAAGACCGGCGGCCGCTTCTCGACGAAGGCTCGAGCCGCCTCGACGTGGTCGGCGGTCAGGCCGCACGCCTTGTGCCGCGGCACCTCGGCAGCCATCGACTCCGAGAGCGTCTGAGTCGGTGCCTCGAGGAGGTTGCGCTTGATGCTCGCGAGCGTGCCCGCCGAGCCGGCGGACAGCTGCTCGGCGAGCTCGCGGGTGCGCGCCGCGAGCTCCTCCTCCGGCACGATCCGGTTGAGCAGGCCGAGGTCGCGGCAGGCCTGCCCGTCGAGGCGCGGGTTCAAGAACATCAGCTCGCGGGCCACCGCTGGCCCGACGAGCCGCTCGAGCAGCCAGGCGACACCGAAGTCGCCGGACAGGGCGATGCTCGCGAAGGCCGTCGCGACGACGGTGCGGGGCGTGCCGATGCGCAGGTCGGCGGCGAGGGTCAGCCCGAGGCCGGCGCCGGCTGCCGCGCCCGGCAGGGCGGCGACGACCGGGACGCGCAGGGCGTGGAGGCGCCCCACGGTGCGCTCCTGGTGGCGCAGCTGCTCGGCGACCGCGGCCGGGTCGACCTCGCTGGCGCCGCCCCCTTCGCCGCCGTCCGCGTCGAACTGCTGCACGTCGCCGCCGGAGCAGAAGGCGCGTCCGGCACCGGTGAGGACGACGACCCGCACGGCCGGGTCGGTGTCGGCCCGCTCGAGGAGGTCGCCGAGACGCTCGATCATCTCCGGTGACATCGCATTGCGGCGGTCGGGCCGGTTGAGGGTGATCGTCAGGATGCCGTCGGTGAGGTCGTCGAGGACGTGGTCGGTGGTCATGCGTGCTCCTGGGTGTCGAGGATCGGGTTCGGACGAAGGGGGCGGGCGAAGGCGAGCGCGCCGATCGCCGGGAGGGCGGCGAGCAGGGCGAGGGCGCGTGGCCAGCCGAGGGCGTCGCCGAGGCCGCCGACGGCCGCCGCGCCGAGGCTGCCGCCGAGCAGGAAGCACAGCGTCAGCAGGCCGAGCGCGCCGCCGCGCGTCACCCGCGGGACGGAGTCGGCGACGAGCGTGGTCATCGCCGGCTGCCCGAGGCCGAAGGAGAGCATGAGCGCGAGCGTCGCGGCGACGACGAGCGCCGGCCGCCCGGCAGCGGTGCCCAGCGCGGCCAGCAGGACCGCGGCGGTGACGCCCGTCGTCGCGACGAGCTGGCTGCGCACGGCGCCGAGCCGGATGAGGAGCGGGCCGGTGATGCGCGGGGCGACGACGCCCAGGACCGCAGCCGGCACGAGGAGCAGGCCGACCTGCACGCCGGTCCACCCGCGCCCGGCGAAGCTCGTCGGCACCGCGACGAGCATCCCGAACCACGCGGACGACAGGCTGGCCGCGGTGAGCAGGGAGCGCACCGCGGCGTCGCTGCGCAGCAGCGCGGCCGGCACGATCCCGGTGGGGACCCGGCGGGATCGCAGCACGGCCGTCGGCGTCGCGAGCACGAGCAGCGCGAGGCCGACGAGCGCGACGGGCGGCCCGAGTGTCGCGGCCTGGAGCGAGAGCACGGCGCCGAGCGCGGCGAGCGCGACGAGGAGGGTCCCCACGGGGTCCAGGGTGGCGCCGGCCTGCCGGTCGGAGGGCAGTACCCGCCAGACGAAGGGGGCGAGGGCGAGGGTGGCGACGGGGATGGCCACGACCGGGCGCCAGCCGAAGGGGTCGACGAGCGCCGACCCGATGACCGGGCCGAGCGCGTTGACCGTGCCGCCGATGCCGGCATAGGTCGCGAGGGCACGCGCCCGGGCGTCGCCGGCGAAGAGGGCCTGGACCGCGGCGAGGGTGAGGGCCGGCGCCGCCGAGGCGCCCAGCCCCTGCAGCGTGCGCGTCACGACGAGGGCCGGCAGCGAGTCGACGAGTGCCCCGGCGCTGGCCGCCGTGACCATGATCGCGAGGCCGACGAGCAGGGGCAGGCGGATGCCGAGCAGGTCGCCCAGGCGCCCGCAGACCGCGCTGCCGACGGCGAGGGCGAGCGAGTAGCAGCTGACGACGAGGGCGGCGCGGCCGGTGCTGACCTCGAGGTCGTCGGCGAGCGTGGGCAGCGCGACCGCGACGGCGGCGCTCCCCAGGCCGGTGATGCCGAAGAGCACCGCGATCGCGGTCGCCGTGGCGCTGCGATACGGGGCGGTGGCGGTGGTGATCTCGGCTCCTCGTCAGGCTTGTATCTGAATCCGAGTTCAAGTATACCTGTGAGGGACATCGGTCGACCAGAGCCGATCGACCCGAGGAGCGCACGATGACGACGACGTCACCGACGGCCCAGTGCCGGCAGCCCGCTGCCGCGGCGCTGCTCGTCGACTTCGGGGGAGTGCTCACCGTCCCGCTCGAGCGCGCCTTCGGCGCCCTCTCCGTCGAGTCCGGCCTCGACCCGCGCACCGCCCTGCGCCTCCTCGCGACGCACGAGGGTGCCCGGACCGCGCTCGGCGAGCACGAGGTCGGGCGGCTGGACGACGAGGGCTTCGAGGACGCCTTCGCGGCAGCGATCGCCGAGGTCGGTGGCCGGGTCGAGGCTCGCGGACTGCTCGCCCGGCTCGCGCACCACCTCGACCTCGACGAGCCGATGGTCGACCTCGTCCGCGAGGTCCGCGCGGCCGGCGTGCCCGTCGCGCTCGTCTCCAACTCGCTGGGCCGCGACTGCTACGCACGGGTCGACCTCGACGAGCTCTTCGACGTCACCGTGATCTCCGGGCAGGTCGGCGTGCGCAAGCCCTCGCGACGCATCTACGCCATCGCCGCCGACCGCCTCGGCCTCGCGCCCGAGCAGTGCGTCATGGTCGACGACCTCGAGCACAACCTCGTCGGCGCGGCCCGTCTGGGCATCCGCGGCATCCACCACCGCACCGCCGCCGACACCGTCCGCGCCGTCCGCGAGGTGCTCGGCCTGCCGACGCCGACCCCGGCCTGATCTCCCTTCGACCACCACGACCCCGACCAAAGGACCCCACGATGCTCGACCTCAGCGAACGCGGCCAGGACTACCGCGACCGGATGCTCGCCTTCATGGACGAGCACGTCTACCCGGCCGAGAGCGTCTACCGCGAGCAGATGCGCGCCTCCGGCGACGCCAACCACCACCCGCAGGTCCTCGAGGACCTCAAGGCCGAGGCCCGTCGGCAGGGCCTGTGGAACCTCTTCCACCCGCACCCCGAGTGGGGGCCCGGTCTGACGAACCTCGAGTACGCCCACATCGCCGAGATCACCGGCCGCAGCATCGAGATCGCCCCCGAGGCCATCAACTGCAATGCGCCCGACACCGGCAACATGGAGGTGCTCACGCTCTTCGGCACCGACGAGCACAAGGAGCGCTACCTTGGGCCCCTGCTCGCGGGCGAGATGGCCTCCGCCTTTGCCATGACGGAGCCGGCCGTCGCCAGCTCGGACGCGACCAATGTCGAGACGTCGATGGTCCGCGACGGCGACGAGTACGTCATCAACGGCCGCAAGTGGTGGACCTCCAACGCCCTGCACCAGAACTGCAAGGTCCTCATCGTCATGGGCAAGACCGACCCGTCGGCCCCCACCCACCGCCAGCAGTCGATGATGGTCGTGCCGATCGACACCCCGGGGGTGCGCATCGAGCGCGGCCTGCCCGTCTTCGGCTACATGGACCGCGAGGGGCACGCCGAGGTGACCTTCACCGACGTGCGCGTGCCCCGCGAGGCCCTGCTCGCCGGTGAGGGCGACGGCTTCATGATCAGCCAGGCCCGCCTCGGGCCCGGCCGGATCCACCACTGCATGCGCGCCATCGGGGTCGCCGAGCGGGCCCTCGACCTGATGATCGACCGCGCCCAGTCGCGGGTGACCTTCGGCGAGCCGGTGGCCAACCGGGCCAATGTCATGGACTGGGTCGCCGAGTCGCGCATCGAGATCGAGATGGCCAGGCTGCTGACGCTCAAGGCCGCGCACCTGATGGACACGGTGGGCAACAAGGTGGCGCGCACCGAGATCGCCGCCATCAAGGTCGCCGCGCCCGCCGTCGCGCTCAAGGTGCTCGACCGGGCCATCCAGATCCACGGCGGTGGCGGCGTGAGCGACGACTTCCCGCTCGCCCAGTGGTACGCCCACATGCGTACCCTCCGCCTGGCCGACGGCCCGGACGAGGTGCACAAGATGACCATCGCACGACGGGAGTACCGTCGTCGCAGCCCCCAGTGGGGCAAGGACCAGGGCTGACGGTAAGGACGAAGCATGAGTGATCGCAGTGACGTGACGGAGGGGCTCGACACCGGGGCGACGACCCGGTGGCTGGCGGGTCTGGGCATCGGCATCGAGGAGCCGGTGGACTACGCCCGGGTCGGGCTCGGGCAGTCCAACCTCACCTACCTCGCCACGGACGCCCGTGGGGCCCGCGTCGTGCTGCGCCGGCCACCGCTCGGCGAGCTGCTCGCCTCGGCCCACGACGTGGCCCGCGAGCACCGGATCCTCTCCGCGCTCCAGGGCACGGACGTGCCGGTGCCCGTCGTGTACGGGCTGTGCGAGGACCCGGCCGTCACCGACGTGCCGCTCCTCGCGGTCTCCTTCGTCGAGGGAGCGGTCCTCGACGGGCGCGAGGACGCCGAGCGGCTCGGCCCGGACGCGCGCCACGCGACCGGCCTGGAGCTCGTGGACACCCTCGCCCGCATCCACGCCGTCGACCTCGAGGGCGTCGGCCTGGCGGACCTGGCCAGCCACAAGCCCTACGCGGCCCGCCAGCTGCGGCGCTGGGCCGGGCAGTGGGAGCTCTCCCGCACCCGCGACGTGCCCGAGCTCGAGCGGCTCTCCGAGCGACTCGTCGCCCTCGACCCGGGAGCCCACGAGGTCGTCCTCGTCCACGGCGACAGCCACCTGCGCAATGTCATCATCGACCCGCAGACCGCCCGGGTGCGCGCGATCCTCGACTGGGAGCTGTGCACGCTCGGCGACCCGCTCGCCGACCTCGGCACGCTGCTCGCCTACTGGCCCATGGCCGGCGACCCGCCGACGATGCGCTTCGACGCGTCGACGACCCCGGGCTTCGCCACCCGGGCCGAGCTCGTCGACCGCTACGCACGGGCCACCGGCCGTGACGTCTCCGCCGTGCCCTTCTGGCACGCACTCGGGCTGTGGAAGCTCGCGATCATCCTCGAGGGGGTGCGCCGCCGGCAGCAGGACGACCCGCGCAACCTCACGGCGCTCGGCGCGATCCCCGCCGAGGCGGTCGACCAGCTCGTCCACTTCGCGCACACCGTCCTGGACGGCTCGGCGGACTAGGGTGTCCGCCATGCCCAGCGAGCGCGACACCGCCACCCACGAGGTCCCCGACCTCGTCGACGTCGAGCGGCTGGGGACCCTGCCCCAGACCGCCCGGGGTAAGCGGACCCGTGATGCGCTCATCGCGGCCGCACGCACGGTCTTCGAGCGGGACGGCTACGTCGACTCGCGCCTCGTCGACATCGCCGCCGAGGCGAAGTGCTCGATCGGCAGCTTCTACACGTGGTTCGACAGCAAGGACGAGGTCCTTGCTGTCGTGCTGCACGAGGCGCAGAGCGACATGCTCCACCCGGGCACGGGGCGCATCGAGAGCACGGACGACCCGATTGCGATCATCGCCGCGAGCAACCGGGCCTACTTCGAGGCCTTCCGGCGCAATGCCAAGCTCAACGTCCTGCTCCAGCAGGTCGCTGCCGTCGATCCCCGTTTCCGCGAGCTGCGTCGGGCGCGCAGCGAGGCCTTCGTCGCCCGCAACTCGCGCGCCATCCGCGACCTGCAGGAGCGCGGCCTCGCCGACCGTGACGTCGACCCGGAGCTCGCGGCGATGGCCCTGTCGGGCATGGTGGCCCGCCTGGCCTACGACGTCTTCGTCATCGGTGGCCCCGAGACGGTCGACGACGTCGTCACGACCGCGACCCGGCTGTGGACCAATGCGCTCGGCCTGACCCAGCCGGTCCTGCGCGCCGACTGACGCGCAGGACCCGCCCGCCCTCATCGGGCGATGTTGACCCCGCCGTCGACGGTGAGCGTGCTGCCGACGACGTAGTCGCCGGCGTCGGAGGCCAGGTAGACCGCCGCGGCGGCCATGTCCTCGTCACGCCCGATCCGGCCCGAGGGGATCTGGGCGGCGGTCGCCTCCTCCTCGTCACGGGCCTCCTTGTTCATCGACGACGCGAAGGCGCCCGGCGCGATCGCCGAGACGATGATGCCCTCGGGTGCGAGCCGGACCGCCAGGCGCTTCGTCAGGTGCACGACCCCCGCCTTGCTCGCGTGGTAGCTGTAGGTCTCCAGCGGGTTGAGCGAGAGCCCGTCGATCGAGGCGATGTTGATGACCTTGGCCAGGTGACCGCTTCGCTCGCGGCCAGCGAGCAGCAGCGCCTTGGCCGCCTGGGTGAGGAAGAAGGGCGCCTTGACGTTGAGGTCCATGACCTTGTCCCAGCCGCTCTCGGGGAACTCCTCGAAGCCCGCTCCCCACGCCGCGCCGGCGTTGTTGACGAGGACGTCGAGGTGGTCCTCGTGCTCGCGGAAGGCGTCGAGCAGCGCAGCGATCCCGGCGGTCGTCGAGACGTCGCTGGGGAGGGCGACGCAGCGCCCTTCGCCGTACTGCTGCGACAGGTCGGCCGCGGTGGCCCGGCAGGCCTCCTCCTTGCGGGCGGTGATGTAGACCGTGGCGCCCTGCGCCAGCAGTCCCTCGGTGATCATCCGGCCGATGCCGCGGCTGCCGCCGGTGACGAGGGCGACGCGGCCCTCGAGGGAGAAGAGTGCGGTGAGGTCCATGTCAGTCCTGACGCTCGAAGGGGGGGTGTCCCCTCGACCGTAGCGTGACCTGAATCAGGGTTCAACAGTAGTTGAAGCCAGATTCACATTGTGACAGGCTGGCGCCGCACCGGCACGTCGACCACAGGAGCTCACATGTCCCGGACCTCGCAGGAGATCCGTCTCGCCGCCCGCCCACAGGGCCGCCCCGACGCGAGCACCTGGGAGCTCGCCACGACCGAGGTCGCCGAGCCGGGGCCGGGGGAGTTCCTCGTCCAGCTGCAGCAGATCTCGCTCGACCCGGCGATGCGCGGCTGGCTCAACGACGTGCGCTCCTACCTGCCGCCGGTGCAGATCGGCGCCGTCATGCGCGCCTTCGGCGCCGGCACCGTCGTCGCGTCCCAGCACGACGACTTCGCCGTCGGTGACGTCGTGAGCGGTACCTTCGGGGTGCGTGAGTACGCGATCTCGGACGGGAAGGGGGTCGCCCGCCTCGACCTCGACGTCGCCCCGATGAGCACCTGGCTCGGCGCGCTCGGGATGCCCGGCATGACCGCGTGGTTCGGGCTCGAGGACGTCGGCCGGGCCCAGCCCGGTGACACCGTCCTCGTCTCGGCAGCGGCCGGCGCCGTGGGATCCACCGTCGCCCAGCTGGCCAAGGCCAAGGGGTGCCGGGTCATCGGCGTCGCCGGCGGCCCGGACAAGGTCGCCTGGCTGCGCGACCTCGGTCTCGACGAAGTCATCGACCGGCGCGAGGGCGACCTGCTGCGCCAGGTGCGCCGGGCCGCTCCCGACGGTGTCGACGTCTACTTCGACAACGTCGGCGGCGAGCTGCTCGACGCCGCGCTGGCCAATCTCGCGCACGGCGCGCGCATCGCCGTCTGCGGCGCCATCTCGACCTACAACGACGAGACCCTCGCCGAGGGACCGCGGCGCTACATGGCCCTGCTGGTTTTCCGCGCGAGCATGCAGGGCTTCGTCGTCATGGACTACGAGGACCGCTACGGCGAGGCGATCGCCGGGATCAGCGAGCTCATCGGCGGCGGTCGCTTCGTGGCGACCGAGACGATCCTCGAGGGCGGCGTCCCCGCCTTCCCCGACGCACTCCTCGGCCTCTTCGACGGGGTCAACACCGGCAAGCTCCTCCTCGCGATCTGAAAGGGCCCCACATGCGCGCCATCCACATCTCCTCCCTCGACGGCCCCGAGGCCGTCGAGCTCGTCGACGTCCCTGCACCGGCGGACCCGCGCCAGGTGACGATCGAGGTCAAGGCCGCCGGCGTGGCCTTCCCCGAGCTGCTCCAGACCCGCGGGCTCTACCAGATGAAGCCGGACCTCCCCTTCGTCCCGGGGGCAGAGGTGGCCGGGGTCGTCACGGCCGCGCCCGAGGGCAGCGGCTTCGCCGCCGGTGACCGGGTCGCGGCCCTGACGATGCTCGGGGGCTTTGCCGAGGTCGCCCAGGCGAGCCCGGACCTGACCTTCCGCCTGCCCGACGAGGTCGGCTTCGAGGCGGGTGCCGCCTTCACCTTCAACTACGCGACCGTCTACTTCGCGCTGCTCGAGCGCGGTCACCTCGCCGAGGGCGAGACCGTCCTCGTGCACGGCGCCGCCGGTGGCATCGGCACCGCCGCGATCCAGATGGCCAAGGCCTTCGGTGCCGGCAGGGTCATCGGTGTCGTCTCCACCGAGGCGAAGGGGGAGATCGCCCGGGCCGCAGGTGCCGACGAGGTCGTCCTCGCCGACGGCTTCCTCGACGCCGTGGGCAAGGCGAGCGTCGACGTCGTCGTCGACCCCGTGGGTGGCGACCGCTTCACCGACTCGCTGCGTGCGCTGCGCGAGCACGGTCGCCTGCTCGTCATCGGCTTCACCGCCGGCGACATCCCGCAGGTCAAGGTCAACCGGCTGCTGCTCAACAACATCAGCGTCGTCGGGGTCGGCTGGGGCGCCTACGCGATGCCTCGCCCCGGGCACATCGGCACCGAGTGGGAGGCGATGCTCCCGCACCTGCGCAGCGGCGCCCTCGACCCGGTGCTCGGCACGACCTACCCGCTCGAGGAGGCGGCCGCGGCGATCGGCTCGCTCGAGACCCGGCAGGTCACCGGCAAGGTGCTGCTGCTCCCATGACGACCGCGGCGCCGCCCCCTTCGATCCAGGAGGTCCTCGCCCTCCCGGCGGTGATCGTCGAGACGGCCCCGCCGGAGTGGGAGGACGTCAACGGCCACGTCAACGTCGCCCGCTACTACGACCTGCACCTGCGCGGCGCCGAGGCGGCGCTCACGGCGCTCGGGGTCGACGACGCCTACCGGGCCGAGACCGGCTGGAGCATCTTCAGCGTCGAGCAGCACCTGCGCTTCCTCGGCGAGGTGCACGTCGGCCACGAGGTGAGCGTGCACCTGCGCTGGGTGGCGCGTGGCGACAAGGTCATGCACGCGATCTCCTTCGTCGTCGACCGCACGACCGGGCAGGTGGCCAATTCGCTCGAGGTCCTCGAGGCGCACGTCGACCTGACGACCCGCCGGGCGTGCACGTGGGCCCCCACGATCGCCGAGCGGATCGACGAGCTCGTGGCGGCCCACGCGGCACTGCCCTGGCCGGCCCCGACGTGCGGGGCCATCGGGGTCAGGCGCTGAAGCGGCCGATCGACTCCGCGACGAGGATCGGCTTGTCGATGCCCTCGGCCTCGACGGTGAGGGTCGTGACGACCTTGACCGCCCCCGGGCCGGTCTCCTCGACCGATGCCAGCTCGGCGACGAGGCGGATGCGCGAGTCCACCGGCAGCGGGTGGATGAAGCGCACCTTGTCGTAGCCGTAGTTGAGGCTGTGCGCGAAGCCGTCGAAGGCCATGAGCTCCTCCAGGAAGGCCGGCGTGCGCGAGAGGCTGTAGAGCCCGTGCGCGATCGTCGAGCCGAAGGGGGAGTCGGCCGCCCGCTGCGGGTCGACGTGGATCCACTGGTGGTCGCCGGTGAGGTCGGCGAAGGCGTCGATCTTCGCCTGGTCGACGACGTGCCAGTCGGTCGGCCCGAGCCGGGTGCCGACGAGGTCCTTGAGGTCCTGCACGGAGGTGGGGCGGTGCTGCGCGGTCTGGGTCACGGTGAGCTCCTTCGGTCACGATCTGGTCCCTCGAACCTAGTTGAACTTGAACCCGGCTTCAAGTAGCGTCGAGGTCATCAGGTAGTCGAGACCACAGGAGCTCTCACATGACCACAGACCAGCAGCGCGTCGCCGTCGTCACGGGCGCGGCCCGGGGCATCGGTGCGGGCGTCGCCCGCCGTCTGGCCGCCGACGGGATGGCCGTCGCCGTCCTCGACCTCGACGAGTCGGCCTGCGGGCCCCTCGTCGAGGAGATCACCGCCGCCGGGGGTCGTGCCCTGGCCGTCGGGGCCGACGTCTCCGACGAGGAGCAGGTGGCCGCCGCGGTGCAGCGCATCGTCGACGAACTGGGCCCGCCGACGGTCCTGGTCAACAACGCCGGCATCATCCGCGACAACCTGATCTTCAAGATGTCGGTCGCCGACTGGGACGCGGTCATGGCGGTGCACCTGCGCGGGGCCTTCCTCATGACGCGCGCCTGCCAGACCCACATGACGGCCGAGCGGTACGGCCGCATCGTCAACCTCTCCTCGACCTCCGCCCAGGGCAACCGCGGCCAGGTCAACTACTCGGCCGCCAAGGCCGGCATGCAGGGCTTCACCAAGACCCTGGCCATCGAGCTCGGCAGGTTCGGCGTGACGGCCAATGCCATCGCCCCGGGCTTCATCGAGACCGAGATGACCGCCGAGACGGCCGAGCGCATCGGGATCTCCTTCGAGGACCTCAAGGCGCAGGCGAGCGCTGCCGTACCCGTCGCCCGCACGGGCACCCCGGCCGACATCGCCCACGCGGTGTCCTTCTTCGCGAGCGAGGGGGCCGGCTTCACCACCGGTCAGGTCCTCTACGTCGCCGGCGGGCCGTGCGACTGATGGGCGCTCCGATGCAGGTCCAGGACAAGGTCGCGGTCGTCACCGGCGCCGCCGGCGGCATCGGTGCCGCCATCGCCCAGGCCCTCGTCGACGCGGGTGCGCACGTCATCGTCTCCGACCTCGACGAGGCGCGCGTGGTCGCGACGGCCGAGCGTCTCGACGCGGTCGCCGTCCCCGGCGACGCCTCGAGCGACGAGGTCATCGCCGCGATGATCGCCGCCGCCGAGCAGGCCCACGGCCCGGTCGACCTCTTCTTCGCCAATGCCGGCATCGGCGACGGCCTCGGCCTCTCGGCCAGCGACGCGCAGTGGCAGGCCGCGCTCGACATCAACCTCCTCGCGCACGTGCGCGCCGCCCGTCAGCTCGTGCCCGGCTGGGTGGAGCGCGGCACCGGCTACTTCGTCTCGACCGCCTCTGCCGCAGGGCTGCTCACGCAGATCGGCTCGGCGACCTACTCCGTCTCCAAGCACGGTGCCGTCGCCTTCGCCGAGTGGCTCGCCGTGACCTACGGCGACGACGGCGTCGGGGTCAGCTGCCTGTGCCCGATGGGTGTCGACACCGACATGCTGCGCAGCGGCATGACCTCCGGCGACGACGCAGGTGGCCGGGTCGCCGCGGCCGCGGTCACCGGCGCCGGCGAGGTGCTCACTCCGCGCGACGTTGCCGACCAGGTGCTCGCCGCCGTCGCCGAGGGCCGCTTCCTCATCACCCCGCACGAGGACGTGCGCGAGTTCCTCCGGCGCAAGGTCGACGACCACGACCGGTGGATCGGCGGCATGCAGCGCTACCAGCGCCACCTGAGGGAGAGCACGCGATGAGCGGCACCGCCGAGCTGATGTGGCGCTGGGCCGACACGACGCCGGACGCCCCCGCCCTGCGCGAGGGCGAGCGCTCGTGGACCTTCGCGCAGCTGCGCACCGGCATCCGCGGCGCGATGGAGGAGCTGACCCGTCGGGGCGTGCGCCCCGGTGACCGGGTCCTGCTCGTCGTCCCGACGAGTGCCGAGTTCGTCCTCACCTACCACGCCGTCCTCGCCCTCGGGGCGACCGCGGTGACGGTCAACCCGCTGTGCACCCAGCGCGAGCTGACCCACTTCGTCCAGGACGCCGGCTGCACCTTCGCGATCGGCTGGTACGAGGGGTCGCAGGCGCTCACCGCGACCGCGCAGGAGGGCGGTCTCGCGACCTGGGTCCTCGAGCCGGGGTGCGTCCCGCAGCCCGAGGGGTCGCCCGATCCGGCCTCCGTCGCCACCGACGACCCGGCCGTGCTGCTCTACACCTCGGGCACGACGGGCGCCCCCAAGGGCGCGATCCTCACGCACGGCAACCTGCTCGGCTGCGGTGCCTCGCTCGCCGAGGCGCTCGACCTCGGGCCGCGGGAGAGCATGGGCACGGCCCTGCCGCTCTTCCACGTCTTCGGCCAGTCGTCGGTGATGTTCACCGTCTACACCGCCGGTGGCTGCCTGTCGCTGCAGCGGCCCTTCGACCCGGCGGGCCTGCTGCGCATGGCCGCCGACGAGCAGCTCACCGCCGTCGCCGGGGTCCCGACGATGTGGAATGCGATGCTCCACGCGGACACCGACGTCGCCCCGCAGGACCTGACCTCCCTTCGCCTGGCGTGCTCGGGAGGCGCGGCGCTGCCGCTCGAGGTGGCCAAGGCCTTCCGCGAGCGCTTCGGCGCGGTCGTCCTCGACGGCTACGGCCTGAGTGAGACCGCGGGTGCCGCGACCTTCAACCGGGCCGACCTCCCGCGCAAGGAGATGAGCGTCGGCCGGGCCCTGCCCGGCGGTGCGCTCGCGATCTTCGACGAGGACCGCAACCAGCTGCCGCCCGGCGAGACCGGCGAGGTGGCCATCGCCGGCCCCTACGTCATGAGCGGCTACTGGCAGCGCCCCGACGCGACCGCCGCGGTCTTCGAGGGGGAGTGGTTCCTCACCGGCGACATCGGCCGGATGGACGAGGACGGCGACCTGTGGATCGTCGACCGCAAGAAGGACCTCGTGATCCGCGGCGGCTACAACGTCTACCCCCGCGAGGTCGAGGAGGTCCTCTACGGCCACCCCGACATCCGCGAGGCCGCCGTCATCGGCGTGCCCGACGAGCGGCTCGGCGAGGAGATCGCCGCCGTCGTCACCCCGCAGCCCGGTGCCCACATCGAGCCGGCCGCCCTGCGCTCCTGGCTCGAGGAGCGCCTGGCGGCGTACAAGGTCCCCCGGATCTACCAGCTCGTCGAGGAGCTGCCCAAGGGGGCCACGGGCAAGATCCTCAAGCGGGCCCTCGACCGACCGACCATCGCCACCTCCGGCGAGCGGCCCGCCCGGGCCGCCACACCCACCACCTGACGAAGGGAGCGACCCGTGGACTTCGCGCTGGACGCCCGTACCCTCGAGCTGCGCGAGCAGCTCACCGCCTTCATGGACGAGCACGTCTACCCCATCGAGGCGACCTACCAGGAGCAGCTCGACGCCGCGCCCGACGTGTGGGCGCCACCGCCGATCATCGAGCCGGCGAAGGAGGCCGCCCGCAGCCAGGGGCTGTGGAACCTCTTCCTCCCCGGTGAGGACGGCGCCGGCCTGACCAACCTCCAGTACGCGCCGCTGTGCGAGGTGCTCGGTCGCAGCCTGCACATCGCACCGGTGGCGACCAACTGCGCCGCACCGGACACCGGCAACATGGAGGTGCTGCACATGTTCGGCACCCCCGAGCAGCAGGAGCAGTGGCTCACCCCGCTGCTCGCCGGCGAGATCCGCTCGGCCTTCGCCATGACCGAGCCGCGCGTGGCCAGCTCGGACGCGACCAACATCGAGACCTCGATCGTGCGCGACGGTGACGAGTACGTCATCAACGGTCGCAAGTGGTACATCTCCGGCGCGATGAACCCCAATGCCAAGGTCTTCATCCTCATGGGCAAGACCGACCCGTCGGCGGACCGCCACCGGCAGCAGTCGATGATCCTCGTGCCGCGGGACACCCCCGGGGTCGAGGTGCGTCGCGGCATGAAGGTCCTCGGCTACGACGACCGCGACCACGGCGGTCACGCCGAGATCGACTTCACCGACGTGCGCGTCCCGGCGAGCAACCTCATCGGCGAGGAGGGCGCGGGCTTCGCCATCGCCCAGGCCCGCCTCGGCCCCGGCCGCATCCACCACTGCATGCGCCTCATCGGCATCGCCGAGCGCTCGCTCGAGCTGATGATCGACCGTGCCGCGAGCCGGGTCGCCTTCGGCAAGCCGCTGTCGGACCAGGGCGTCATCCGGGACTGGATCGCCGAGTCCCGGGTGCGCATCGAGCAGCTGCGCCTGCTGACCCTCAAGGCCGCCTGGCTCATGGACACCGTGGGCAACAAGGGGGCGCACACCGAGATCCAGGCGATCAAGATCGCCGCCCCGGCCACCGTGGAGTGGATCGTCGACAAGGCGGTGCAGGTGCACGGCGCCGGCGGCCTGAGCCAGGACTTCCCCGTCGCGGAGTGGTACGCGCAGGTGCGCACGCTGCGCTTCGCCGACGGCCCCGACGAGGTGCACAAGAACGCGCTGGCCCGTCACGAGATCCGCAGGAGGAGCGCCCGTGACTGACCTGCAGCGACGGGTCGAGGAGCTCCTGGCGAGCCACGACCCGCAGACGACGGCTCCCGCCGACTTCCTCGGTGCACAGTTCGACGCCGGCCTGGCGTGGGTCCACTTCCCGCAGGGGCGCGGTGGACTGGGCCTGGCGCGCGGCCGGCAGCTCGAGGTCGACGCCCTGCTCGACGCGGCCGGTGCGCCGCGCCCCGACGTCGGGCGCAACAGCATCGGCCTCGGCATGGCGGCCCCGACGATCCTCGCCTTCGGTACGCAGGAGCTGCAGGAGCGCTACCTGCGGCCCCTCTTCGCGTGCGAGGAGATCTGGTGCCAGCTCTTCAGCGAGCCGGGCGCCGGGTCCGACCTCGCCGGGGTCGCCACGCGCGCGGTGCCCGACGGTGACGAGTGGGTCGTCGACGGGCAGAAGGTGTGGACCTCCGGGGCCCACAACGCCGACTTCGCGATCCTGCTGGCCCGTACGGACACCTCGGTGCCCAAGCACGCCGGCATGACCTACTTCCTCGTCGACATGACCGACCCGGGCGTCGAGGTTCGCCCCCTGCGCCAGATCACCGGCGAGGCGGAGTTCAACGAGGTCTTCCTCTCCGGCGTGCGGGTGCCCGACACGCACCGCGTCGGCAAGGTCGGCGAGGGCTGGCGCGTCGCGACGACGACCCTCAACAACGAGCGGGTGGCCATCGGTGCCGGCAGCGAGCGCGAGGCCGGCCAGATCGGTCTGGTGACGCAGCGCTGGCGGGAGGACCCCGCGGTGCGCACCCCCGGTACCCACGCCGACCTCATGCGGTGGTGGGTCGAGACCGAGGTGACCCGGCTCGCGGGCGAGCGGCTGCGCCAGGGCCTGGAGGCCGGGCAGCCCGGGCCGGAGAGCTCGGCGATGAAGCTCGCCTTCGCCCACCAGGCGCAGCAGGTGAGCGCCTTCGCCCTCGAGCTCGCGCCCGAGGAGGGGCTCGAGTACCACGACTGGACCATGGTTCGCCCCGAGGGCGGCTCCTTCCTCGGCCACGGCCCCGGCTACCGCTACCTGCGCGCCAAGGGCAACTCGATCGAAGGGGGCACGAGCGAGATCATGCGCAATGTCATCGCCGAGCGGGTGCTCGGCCTGCCCCCGGACCACCGCCCTGACAAGGGCATCGCCTTCAAGGACGTGCCGCGATGACCGACCTGCTCTACACCGACGTCGAGGAGTCGCTGCGCGGCAGCGTCCGCTCGACCCTCCAGCGCTCCCTCGACGAGGGACTGCCGGCCCGCCTGGCCGACGAGCCGGACACCGACGTCAGCGCTCTGTGGCGCACCCTCGCCGAGCAGCTCGGCGTCGCCGGCCTGCTCGTGCCGGAGTCGCTCGGCGGGGTCGGCGCGAGCGCCCGCGAGGCCGCCGTCGTGCTCGAGGAGCTCGGCCGGGCGGTCGCGCCCACGCCCTTCCTCACGAGTGCCGTCGTCGCGACGACCACGCTGCTGTCGGCCGGCGACGAGACCCACCTGCCGCGGCTGGCCTCGGGCGAGGTCGTCGCGACCCTCGCCCTGCCGTGGACCGCGCGGCGCGGCGCGTGGTCGCCGGTCGACGGCGTCGTCGCCCCGGTCGCCGGAGCGCTGACCGCCGACCTCTTCCTCGTGCCCGTGACCGACGACGGGGGCGAGACCTCCCTTCGTGCCCTCGGCCGGGACGACGTCGAGCTCGAGCCGATCACCTCGCTCGACATGACCCGACCGCTCGCCCGGGTGACGGTCACGGGGCAGGGCAGCGAGATCGCCACCGGCGACGCGGCGCGTGCCGCGGTCGACGCGGGTCTGGCGGCCGGCGCCGCCCTGCTCGCCTCCGAGCAGCTCGGCCTGGCCCAGTGGTCCCTCGAGACGACGGTGGAGTACGCGAAGACCCGGGTGCAGTTCGCCCGGCCGATCGGCTCCTTCCAGGCGATCAAGCACCGCCTGGCCGACCTCTACCTGCTGCTCGTCGGCACGCAGGCCGCGGCGCGTCAGGCCGCCGGCGTGCTCGCCGACGACCCGCACGGCCCGGAGGCGCAGATCGCGACCGCGACGGCCGCGGCCTACTGCTCCGACGCCGCGGTCCGCGCGACCGAGGAGGCCCTGCAACTGCACGGCGGCATCGGCATGACGTGGGAGGCGCCCGTGCACACCCGGCTCAAGCGGGCTGCCGCCGACCGACTGGCCCTCGGGACCCCCGACCGACACCGCAGCGACCTCGCGGCCCTCGTGGACCTGCCGGTGAGCTGACCGACAGACTCGACCCACCCCCTTCGACCCGACCCACAGACCAGGAGTGACCATGCGCGAAGCCGTCATCGTCTCCACCGCCCGTACCCCGATCGGCCGTGCCTACCGCGGCGCCTTCAACGACACCCAGGCCCAGGAGCTCATCGGCCATGCCGTGCGGCACGCCGTCGAGCGCGCCGGCGTCGAGGGCGAGCAGATCGAGGACGTCGTCATCGGCGCCGCCCTCCAGCAGGGCTCGACCGCGATGAACATCGGTCGTCAGGCCGCCCTGCGGGCCGGCCTGCCCGTGAGCGTGGCCGGCATGTCCGTCGACCGGCAGTGCGCCAGTGGCCTCATGGCCATCGCGACCGCCGCCAAGCAGGTCATCCTCGACGGCCAACAGGTCGCCGTCGGCGGCGGTGTCGACTCGATCTCGCTCGTGCAGAACGAGCACATGAACACCTACCGCGCCCAGGACCCGTGGCTCGTCGAGCACGTGCCGGCGACGTACATGTCGATGCTCGAGACCGCCGAGGTCGTCGCCCGCCGCTACGGCATCAGCCGCGAGGCGCAGGACGAGTACGCCCTGGAGTCGCAGCGCCGCACCGCTGCGGCGCAGGAGGCCGGCGCCTTCGACGACGAGATCGTCCCGCTGCCCTCGACGATGCTCACCAAGGACAAGGCGACCGGCGAGGTCGGCTCGCAGCAGGTGACCCTGACCAAGGACGAGGGCAACCGCCCCGGCACCCAGCTCGCCGACCTGAGCAAGCTCAGCCCGGTCCTCGCGAAGGACGGCACCGAGGGCTTCTCCATCACCGCCGGCAATGCCTCGCAGCTGTCCGACGGCGCGTCCGCCGCGGTCGTCATGGAGGCCGAGGAGGCCTCCCGTCGCGGACTGACCCCGCTCGGCGCCTTCCGCGGGATGGCCGTCGCCGGCTGCGAGCCCGACGAGATGGGCATCGGCCCGGTCTTCGCCGTGCCGAAGCTGCTGAAGCAGCACGGCCTGACCGTCGACGACATCGGCCTGTGGGAGCTCAACGAGGCCTTCGCCGTCCAGGCGCTCTACTGCCGCGACACCCTCGGCATCGACCCCGAGAAGTACAACGTCAACGGCGGCGCGATCTCCATCGGCCACCCCTACGGCATGTCCGGCGCCCGCATGGCCGGCCACGTCCTCATCGAGGGCAAGCGGCGCGGAGCCCGCTACGGCGTCGTGACGATGTGCGTCGGGGGCGGCATGGGCGCGGCCGGCCTCTTCGAGATCTTCTGAGCCGAAGGGAGAGACCATGGGCGTCTTCGTCGCCAACCGCGGTGAGATCGCCGTCCGCATCGTGCGGGCGGCCCGGGAGGCCGGGCTGGAGGCGGTCGTCGCGGTGACGCGTGCCGAGGCCGACGGCCTCGCCGCGCGTCTGGCGAGCGGCGTCCACGTGCTCCCCGGCGAGGGCCCGGCGGCCTACCTCGACGCCGCGGCCCTCGTCGCCGGTGCTCGGGAGCACGGCTGCACCCTGCTCCACCCCGGCTACGGCTTCCTCAGCGAGTCACCGGAGCTGGCGCGGGCCTGCGCGGACGCCGACGTGACCTTCGTCGGCCCCGACGCCGGGCTGCTCGAGCTCTTCGGCGACAAGGGGCGGGCGCGTGCGGCCGCGCAGGAGGCCGGCGTGCCGGTCCTGCCGGCCACCGACGTCGGGGCGAGCGTCGCCGAGGTCGAGGACTTCGCGCGGGCGCAGCTGCCCGGCGGCGTGATGATCAAGGCCGCGGCCGGTGGCGGCGGCCGGGGCATGCGCGCGGTGCCGGCGGGTGAGCCGGTGGCCCCCGCCGTCGAGCGGGCGCGGTCGGAGGCCGAGCGCAGCTTCGGCTCCGGTGACCTCTTCGCCGAGCTCTACGTCGAGCGCGCGCGCCACGTCGAGGTGCAGGTCGCGGCCGACGGCGAAGGGGGAGTCACCCACCTCGGCGAGCGCGACTGCACCCTCCAGCGCCGCTTCCAGAAGGTCGTCGAGGTCGCGCCCGCACCGGACCTGCCCGACGACGTGCGCGCGGCCCTGCACGAGGCCGCCGTGCGGCTGCTCGTCGGTCGTGGGTACCGCGGGCTGGCGACCGTGGAGTTCCTCCTCGACGCCGACGACCCGACCCGCTGGTGGTTCATCGAGGTCAACCCGCGCCTGCAGGTCGAGCACCCCGTGACGGAGCTGGTCACGGGGGTCGACCTCGTCCTCACCCAGCTCGCGCTCGCCACCGGCCGCACCCTCGGCGACCTCGGCCTGGCCGACCCACCCGCCGTGCGAGGGTCTGCGGTCGAGCTGCGCGTCGCGGCCGAGCGGGTCGGCTCCGACGGCGCGCTCCTGCCCGCGCACGGGGTGGCGACCGGCCTGACCTGGCCGAGCGGCCCCGGGGTGCGGGTCGACACCCATCTCGTCGAGGGCTCCCGGGTCGACGGGGCCTTCGACTCCCTCGTCGCCAAGGTCGTCACCCACAGCCACGGCGGTCTCGCCGGCGCGCTCGACAAGGCGCGCCGGGCCGCGCTCGAGTGCTCGATCGACGGGGTCGAGACGACCCTGCCCCTGCTGCGCGAGCTGCTCGCCCACGACGACCTCGCACGCTGGCAGGTGACGACGGGGTGGATCGAGTCCTCAGGGGTGCTGGCGACGGTCGACGCCGGGGCGTCGGCGGACGAGGCGGCTCCGGGCGAGGTGCGCGCTGAGATGACCGGCACCGTGCTCGAGGTCCTCGTCGGGGCCGGTGACGAGGTCACCCTCGGCGCGCCCCTGCTCGTCGTCGAGGCGATGAAGATGGAGCACGTCGTCACCGCCCCGGTCTCCGGCACGGTGACGGAGGTGCGATCCCGGCCGGGGGCCACGACGGCTGCCGGGGACCTGCTCGTGCGGCTGCTCCCTTCGTCCGTGGGCCAGGAGGCCGCTGCCGTCGACGAGGGACCCGACCTCGACACGGAGCGGGCAGACCTGACCCGTCTGCGCGAGCGGCAGGCGCGGCGGCTGGACGCGGCCCGCCCCGAGGCGGTCGCCACACGGCACGCGCGGGGGCAGCGGACGGCGAGGGACAACCTCGCCGACCTGCTCGACGAGGGCAGCCTCGTCGAGTACGGCGGGCTGGCGGTCGCCGCCCAGCGGGCGCGCCGCACGGAGGAGGAGCTCATCGCGACCACGCCGGCCGACGGCATCGTCACCGGCATCGGGCGGGTGACGACGGCTCCCGGGACGAGTCCGCGGGTCGCGGTGCTCGCCTACGACTACACGGTCCTCGCCGGCACCCAGGGCTACCTCAACCACAAGAAGACCGACCGGATGCTCGAGATCGCCGAGCAGCAGCGGCTGCCCGTCGTCCTCTTCGCCGAAGGGGGTGGCGGTCGCCCCGGAGACACCGACACCACCGTCGCCAGCGGGCTCGACGTGCCGACCTTCGCGACGATGGGCCGGCTCAGCGGGCTCGTGCCGACCATCGGCATCGCCGCCGGGCGCTGTTTCGCCGGCAACGCCGCCCTGCTGGGCTGCTGCGACGTCATCATCGCCACCCGTGACTCGACGATCGGCATGGGCGGCCCCGCGATGATCGAAGGGGGCGGCCTCGGCGTCTTCGCCCCCGAGGAGGTCGGCCCGATCGAGGTCCAGGGCGGCAACGGTGTCGTCGACGTCGTCGTCGACGACGAGGCCGAGGCGGTCGCCGTGGCGCAGCGCTACCTCGGCTACTTCCAGGGTCGTCGCGAGGAGTGGAGCGCCCCCGACCAGCGCCACCTCCGTCACGTCGTGCCCGAGAGCAGGGTGCGGGCCTACGACGTGCGCCGGGCGATCGACACCCTCGCCGACGAGGGCTCGGTCCTCGAGCTGCGGGCGGGCTTCGCCCCGGGCGTCATCACCGCGCTCGTACGCATCGAGGGGCGCCCGATGGGTCTCGTCGCCAACAACCCGCGACACCTCGGCGGCGCCATCGACAGCCCCGCGGCCGACAAGCTCGCGCGCTTCCTCCAGCTCTGCGACGCGCACGGGCTTCCGGTCGTGTCGCTCTGCGACACCCCGGGATTCATGGTCGGCCCGGACCACGAGCGCACCGCGACGGTGCGGCACTTCGCGCGGCTCTTCGTCATCGGGGCGCACCTGCGGGTACCGGTCGTCACCGTCGTCCTGCGCAAGGCCTACGGCCTCGGTGCGCAGGCGATGGCGGCCGGCGGCTTCCACCGGCCGGCCGCGACGCTGGCCTGGCCGACCGGCGAGGTCGGCGGCATGGGCCTGGAAGGCGCCGTGCGGCTGGGCTTCCGTCGCGAGCTCGAGGCGGTCGCCGACCCCGCGGAGCGGGCCGAGCTCGAGGCGCAGCTGCTCGCGCAGATGTACGAGCGCGGGCGCGCGGTCAACGCCGCAGCCGTCGTCGAGCTCGACGACGTCATCGACCCGGTCGACACCCGGCAGTGGATCACCACGGCACTGGGCGAGGTCGACCACACCGACGTGCCACGGGGGTACGTCGACACCTGGTGAGCCAAGGAGAGTCCGATGGAGTACACGCAGCACCTCGCAGACGTCCGCGCGCGGCAGGAGCGGGTGCGGCCCGCCGACACGCCCCGCGAGGTCGCCCACCCCTTCGGGGAGCTGACCGTCCCGGAGTACGTCGACCGGTGGGCGGTCGAGCAGCCGGACCACCACGCCGTGGTCATGGGGGAGGAGGTGCTCACCTACGCCGACGTCGCCGCGCAGCACGCGCGCTGGGCCGGGTGGCTCCGGGCGAAGGGGGTGGCCCCCGGTGAGCGCGTCGGCGTGCACCTGGGCAACTCCACGCAGTTCGTCCTCGCCTTCCTCGGCACGTTGCGCGCCGGGTGCGTCCACGTGCCCGTCAACGCGATGTTCCAGCACGCCGAGCTCGTCCACGAGCTCGCCGACAGCGGGGCGAGCGTCGTCGTCACCCACGCGACGCTCGCCGAGCGACTCCTGCCGGCCGCGGCCGAGGCCGGGGTGGCCACGGTGGTCGTCGTGGGAGGTGAGGTCTCCTCCCTTCGGCAGGCTGGGGTCGAGGTCGTGGCCTGGGTCGACGCCCTCACGGCGGACCCGCTGCCCGAGCCGGCCCGCGACCTCGATGCGCTCGCCGCGCTCAACTACACCGGCGGCACCACCGGCCTGCCCAAGGGGTGCGAGCACTCCCAGCGGCACATGGTCTACACGGCGCTGAGCGGGGCGGGGGCCAATGGTCTGGGGCGTGAGGTGGTCTCGCTGTGCTTCGTCCCCGTCTTCTGGATCGCCGGTGAGGACCTGGGCATCCTCATCCCGCTCGTCATGGGTGGCACGAGCGTCCTGCTCTCGCGGTGGGACGCGGCGACGGTCGTCGACCTCGTGGAGCGCCACGGCGTGACGACGACCGCGGCGACGGTCGAGAGCTACCTGGCGATCCTCGACCTGCCCGACATCGCCGATCGTGACCTGTCGAGCTTCACCTCGCCGATGGCGATGTCCTTCATCCGCAAGCTCACGCCGGAGGTGCGCCGCCGGTGGGCGGAGGTCGTCGGTGGGCACTCGGTGCTGCGCGAGGGGTCCTACGGACTCACCGAGAGCCACACCATCGACGTCGTGCCGCACGGCTTCCAGGTCGACGACCACGACCTGACGACGACGCCCGTCTTCTGCGGGCTGCCCGTCCCCGGCACCGACGTCCTCGTCGTCGACCCCGTGACCGCCGAGCCGATGCCGCTCGGGGAGCCGGGCGAGATCATCCTGCGCAGCCCCTCGATCACGACCGGCTACTGGCGCAACCCCGAGGCGACGGCGCGACAGCTGCGCGACGGCTGGCTGCGCACGGGGGACACCGGCTACCTCGACGACGACGGCTGCCTGCACTACCTGGCCCGGGCCAAGGACATGATCAAGGTCAACGGCATGAGCGTCTTCCCGGCGGAGGTCGAGTCGCTCCTCGTGGACCACCCGGCCATCGACACCGTGGCCGTCGTCCCCGCGCCCGACCCGGAGAGCGGCCAGCGTCCCGTGGCCTTCGTGACGACGGTCGGTGAGGTGACCGGCGCCGACGTCGAGCAGTGGGCACGGGACCGGATGGCGGTCTACAAGGTGCCCTTCGTCGAGGTGCTGCCGGCCTTCCCGCTGACGGACACCGGCAAGATCCGCAAGGGCGAGCTGCTCGAGCGGGCCGGCGAGGTCGTCGCGGCCCGGGCCTGACCCCCTTCGTCCCGCGGGTGACCGCTCAACAACGTGACCCTTGACACAAATCTGAATCCGAGTTCAATATGAACTTGAATCATCCTTCAGATACAGGAGTTCACATGACATCACCGACAACGGCGTCGGACGCGGTGCACGCGCGAGCCACACGCAAGGCCTTCGTGCGGTTGGTCCCGCTGCTCATGGCGGCCTACTTCATGGCCTTCGTCGACCGGACCAACGTCGGGCTGGCGAAGTCCTCGCTCGAGGTGGACGCCGGCATCGACGCCGCGGCCTACGGGTTGGGGGCGGGGCTGTTCTTCCTCACCTACGCGGCCCTCGAGGTGCCGAGCAACCTCATCCTCCACAAGATCGGCGCGAAGGTCTGGATTGGGCGGATCGCTGTCACCTGGGGCCTGATCACCATGGCGATGATGTTCATCTCCAGCCCGACGATCTTCTACGTCCTGCGCCTGCTGCTCGGTGCGGCCGAGGCCGGTCTCTACCCGGGGATCATGTACCTCATCACGACGTGGTTCGCGCAGAAGGACCGCGCGACCGCCGTCGGGCTCATCCTCACCGCCTCGTCCGTCGCCTTCATCGTGGCCAACCCGATCGGCGGCGCCCTGATGAAGATGGACGGGGTCGGCGGCCTGCACGGGTGGCAGTGGCTCTTCGTCCTCGAGGGCATCCCGACGGTGCTCCTCGGCGTCATCATCTTCGTCGTCCTGCCCAACTCGCCGGCCGGGGCGAGCTGGCTGACGCGCGACGAGGCCGCCGAGCTGACCCGGCGCGCGGTCGGCGCGGAGGAGCCCGTCGGCAGCCCCGGCGCGATCGTTCGCCAGGCGATCTCCACGCCCTTCCTGCTGACCGTCGCGGCGATCTACTTCATGAACCAGATCGCGACCTACGGCGTGATCTTCTTCGTGCCCTCGATCGTCCAGGCCATGGACGTCACCGACACCTTCGTCATCGGGCTGATCTCCGGCGTCGTCGGCATCGGGGCGGTCATCGGCGTGCTCGTCGTGCCTCGCGTCCTGCGGCGCAACCCCGGCAGCGAGGTGCGGCTGATCGGCATCACGACCGTGGCGGCGATCGTCCTGGCGCTGTGCTTCGTCGCCGTCGAGCAGCCGGTGGCTCGGATGATCATCCTCAGCGCGACGATGCTCTTCATCGTCGGGGTCCAGCCGCTCTACTGGTCGGTGCTCATGGCCCGGCTCGGGGGAGTGGGTGCGGCCGCCGGTCTCGCCTTCGTCAACACCATCGGCCTCACCGGTGGCTTCGTCGGGCCCTACGCCTTCGGCCTCGCCGAGACGGCGACCGGGTCGCCGTCGTCCGGCCTGTGGGTGCTCATCGCCGCGACCTGCATCGGGCTGCTGTGCGTGCCGCTGCTCGGTCGCCTGCTGCGCCGGCACGACGCGGACAACCCCGTCGGCGACCCCGAGGACGACGTCGCCCCCGTGGCGGTCTGACCTCGCAGACGAGACGACCGGCCGTGACCCGAGGGTCGCGGCCGGTCGTCTCGTGCTGCCCGGCGTGCCGAGCGAAGGGAGGCTCAGCGGTAGTTGGTGAACTGCAGCGCGACGTCGAGGTCCTTGCCCTTGAGCAGCGCGATGACCTCCTGCAGCTCGTCACGGGACTTGCCGGTGACCCGCAGCTCGTCGCCCTGGATCTGGGGCTTGATCCCCTTCGGCCCCTCGTCGCGGATGATCTTGGAGATCTTCTTCGCGTTGTCCTGGTCGATGCCCTCCTTGGTGGGGCCGGACAGGACGTACTCCTTGCCGGAGGCCTGCGGCTCCTTGTCGCCGAAGTCGATGTTCTTCAGCGAGACGCCGCGCCGCACGAGCTTGGACTCGAAGACGTCGAGGACGGCGAGCACGCGGTCGGCGCTGTTGGCCTTGATGACCACGTTGTCGCCGCTCCACTCGATCGAGGCGCCGACGCCCTTGAAGTCGTAGCGCTGGGAGACCTCCTTGGCCGCCTGGTTGAGGGCGTTGTCGACCTCCTGGCGGTCGACCTTGCTGACGATGTCGAAGCTGCTCGTGGCCATGCTGGTGGTGACTCCTTCGCCGAGGGTGCGCCCGGATTGCGTTGATGGGCGGTCGGCTTGCTATCCTTCCAGACGCACACGGCAGGTTGTCCGAGCGGCCAATGGAAACGGACTGTAAATCCGTCGGGTTATCCCTACGAAGGTTCGAATCCTTCACCTGCCACCAGCAGTGGAGCGCGAGCCCCGCACCGATCTCGGTGCGGGGCTCGTGTCGTCCCCCGGTGGCACGATGGCCGGCATGGACGTGGTGGTGGGCGAGGACGGGCTGGCGCGGCCGGCGTGGGCGGACGGACACGGTGCCCACGGCGAGCTGCTGAGGCACTACTACGACACCGAGTGGGGCATGCCCGTGCGCGACGAGCGCGGCCTCTTCGAGCGGCTGAGCCTCGAGGCCTTCCAGTCGGGGTTGTCCTGGACGACGATCCTCGCCAAGCGCGAGGCCTTCCGGGCCGCCTTCGCCGGTTTCGACCCGGACGTCGTCGCCGAGTACCGCGACGCCGACGTCGAGCGCCTCATGGCCGACGCCGGGATCGTGCGCAACCGGGCCAAGATCGTGGCGACGATCCGCAACGCGGGGGCGACCCGCTCCCTTCGTGACGAAGGGGGGTTGCCCGCCCTCGTGTGGTCCTTCCGTCCCGACCGCACGCCCAGGCCACGGACGGCCGCCGAGGTCCCGACGGCGTCGGACGAGTCCCGGGCCCTGGCCAAGGCGCTCAAGCGGCGCGGCTTCGCCTTCGTCGGCCCCACGACGGCCTTCGCGCTCATGGAGGCGGTCGGCATCGTCGACACCCACCTGCTCGGCAGCCACCGCCGGGGGGCCTCCGGCCTGTGGCGACCGGACGGGACGCCGGTGCACGATGTCTGACGTGAGGGACCTCGACCGCACCCGCTACCCGCACTGGGCCACCGTGCCCACGCGGTGGAGCGACAACGACCAGTTCGGCCACGTCAACAACGCGGTGCACTACTTCGTCATGGACACGGTCATCAACGACTGGCTCCGGCAGCACGACTTCGACGTGGCGCGCGGTGACGGCACGATCAACCTCATCCCCGAGACGGGCTGCCGCTACCTCGCCGAGATCTCCTACCCCGACGTCTTCGAGGTGGGGCTGCGGGCGCTGGGCGTGGGGCGCACGAGCGTGCGCTGGGAGTGCGCCCTCGTGCGTGGTAGCGACGGGGTGCCCGTCGCCGTCGCGACCTCGGCGCACGTCTTCGTCGACGCGACCACCCGACGGCCCACGCCCGTCCCGGAGGCGCTCAGACCATCTCTGGAAGGACTGGTCGTCGAGGGTTAAGGGGGCGTTCACCCCGTGGTCGACGGTGTGGGGGGTGACCTCCCTAGGTTCCGGCCATGCACACCCCTGTGAAGCGCCCTCGTCGCGCTGCCCTCGCCCTGGCCCTCTCCGCGGCCCTCGTGACCCCCGTGGGGGTCGGCCTCGCCACGGCCGCCCCCGGTGACGACGTCACCCTCACCCCGCTCGGCACCTTTTCGACGGGGGCCTTCGACGAGGGCGCCTCGGAGATCGTCGCCCACGACCCGGCCACCCAGCGGGCCTTCGTCGTCAACGCCAAGGCGGGGACGGTCGACGTCCTCGACATCTCCGACCCGACGACGCCCACCGAGGTCGGCTCGCTCGACACCCCGGGGGCCAACTCGGTCGACGTCCACGACGGCCTGGTCGTCGTCGCCGAGCAGGCCGACGACAAGACCGACGCGGGCAGCGTCTCCTTCTTCGACGCAGAGACGCTCGAGGCCGAGCGCACCCTCACCGTGGGTGCGTTGCCGGACATGGTGACCTTCACCCCCGACGGGCAGCGGGTCCTCGTGGCCAACGAGGGCGAGCCCGAGGGCTACTGCGACGGCCAGGTCGACCCCGTCGGCAGCATCTCGGTCGTCGACCTCTCCGGGGGCGTCGCCGACGCGCGGGTGCGCACCGCCGGCTTCGACGCCTTCGACGGTCGCGCCGACGAGCTGCGCGCTGCAGGCGTGCGCCTCTTCGGGCCGGGGGCCACCGTCTCCCAGGACCTCGAGCCCGAGTACATCGCGACGAGCGCCGACGGGGCGACCGCGTGGGTGACCCTCCAGGAGGCCAATGCGGTGGCGATCGTCGACGTCGCCGGTGCGACCGTCCGCGAGATCGTGCCGCTCGGCCTCAAGGACCACTCCGTCGCGGGCCAGGGCATCGACGCCTCCGACAAGGACGACGAGATCGCCGTCGACACCCACCCGGTCAAGGGCATGTACATGCCCGACGGGGCGGTCGCCTACACCGCGCCGGCCGGTGGCGAGTACGTCGTCACGGCCAACGAGGGCGATGCCCGCGAGTACGACTGCTTCGCCGAGGAGGAGCGGGTCAAGGACCTCGACCTCGACCCGACGGCCTTCCCCGACGCCGAGGCGGTCCAGGCCGACGAGTCGCTCGGTCGACTCACGGTGACGACCACCTCGCCGCGCGGCGACGAGGGGTACACGGAGCTGCACTCCTTCGGCGGGCGCTCCGTGAGCATCCTCGGCGCCGACGGCTCGCAGGTCTGGGACAGCGGTGACGCGCTCGAGCAGCTCGTCGCCGAGCGCGACCCGGAGCACTTCAACTCGGGCCACGACGACAACGACTCCTTCGACAGCCGCAGCGATGCCAAGGGGCCGGAGCCGGAGGGCCTGGACATCGGCGCGATCGGTGGTAGCAGCTATGCCTTCGTCGGGCTCGAGCGCGACTCCGGCATCGCCGTCGTCGACGTCACCGACCCGACCGGCGCCGAGATCGTCGGGTATGCCAAGAACCGCGACTTCTCCGGTGACCCGGAGGCCGGCACGGCCGGCGACCTGGGTCCCGAGGGCGTGCACTTCATCCCCGCGGCGGACAGCCCGACGGGCGAGCCGCTGCTGCTCGTCGGCAACGAGGTCTCCGGCACGACGACGATCTGGCAGGTCGACGCCCCCGGTGCGCTGCCCGAGCCGACCCTGCCGACCGACCCCACCGAGCCGACGGACCCCACCCACGAGCCGACGGACGACGCGACGGACGACTCGACGGACGAGCCGACCTCGCGTCCGACCGACGACGGCGACGACACCGACGAGCCGGTGCGCGGCCCCGTCGTCGAGACCGACCTGCTCTGATCGGCATCGCTGATCGGGGGCCCGGTGACCTCGCCGGGTCCCCGATTTCATGACCACGGCACTTGCCGTGTAATCTCTCCCGAGGTTGTCCACCGGATCACTCCGATCCGGAGGGCCTGCCCCCTTAGCTCAGTCGGCAGAGCGTTTCCATGGTAAGGAAAAGGTCGTCGGTTCGATTCCGACAGGGGGCTCGGGTCCGACCAGCGCGCAGCGCGGGTCGACCGCCAAGGCGGGGTAGCTCAGCTGGTTAGAGCGCACGACTCATAATCGTGAGGTCGCGGGATCGAGTCCCGCTCCCGCTACGCAGCACCACGGGTGCCGGCGACCACCGATTTCCGGTGGGGACCGCCCGTGGACTATCCTTGTGCGTCGCCGTGCTGCACGCTGCAGCACCACACGCACCTCCCGCCCAGCGCAGACCGGCGCAGGCGAGTACCACCCGAAGTTGTCGAGAGCAGGTTCTTACCGTGGCATCCAAGAGCGCCGACGTCCGCCCCAAGATCACCCTGGCGTGCACGGAGTGCAAGGAGCGGAACTACATCACCAAGAAGAACCGCCGCAACAACCCCGACCGCATGGAGCTCATGAAGTTCTGCTCGCGGGACCGCCGACACACCCTGCACCGCGAGACCCGCTGACCGAGCGCAGCGCATCTGCGCCGAAGCGGCCGCCGAGCACCTGCTCGACGGCCGCTTCGTCGTGCCGGCGGCGTCGCTCCTAGACTGACCGCATGGCCGTGAACGAGGACTTCCAGGGGCGCACCTACGACCCGACGCCCCCCTTCAGCGTGGGCCGCGAGCACATCCGCGACTTCGCCGCGGCGGTCGGGGCGACCGACCCGGTGCACCACGACGTCGAGGCCGCCCGGGCCGCTGGCTACGCGGACCTCGTCGCGCCGCCGACCTTCGCCGTCATCCCGGGGCAGCGCACGGACGCGCAGTTCGTCACCGACCCCGAGGCGGGCGTCGACTACTCGCGCGTCGTCCACGGCGAGCAGCGCTTCACCCACCACCGCCCGATCGTCGCCGGCGACGAGCTGCGCGGCGTCCTGCACGTCGACGCGATCCGTGCCGCGGGCGGGCACCAGATGGTGACGATGCGCAGCGAGATCGTCGACGCCCAGGACCAGCCGGTCGCGACGAGCCTGTCGACGATCGTCATCCGAGGAGGAGAGTCAGCATGACCGTGCGCCGCTTCGTGGACGTCAGCGAAGGGGAGTCCCTCCCGCCCCGCACCATCCCCGTGACCCGGGCCCACCTCGTGCACTACGCCGGCGCCTCCGGTGACCGCAACGTCATCCACTGGGACGAGCGGACCGCGCAGGCGGTCGGGCTGCCCGACGTCATCGCCCACGGCATGTGGACGATGGGTGCGGCGGTCCAGGTCGTCACGGACTGGGTCGGGGACGCCGGGCGCATCGTCGACTACGGCACCCGCTTCACCAAGCCGGTCGTCGTCCCGCACGGCGCCGGGGCGGAGATCGCCGTCGCCGGCGTCGTGAAGTCCCTCGACGAGCAGACCCGTGAGGCGACCGTCGAGCTGACCGTCACCTGCGGCGACGAGAAGGTGCTCGGCCGCTGCCGCGCCGTGGCCCGGCTCGACTGATGGGCGCGACCGAGCACGGCGTCGAGCTGGCGCCGCTCACGACCATGCGCGTCGGCGGGCCGGCCGACACCCTCGTCACCGCCGAGACCCTCGACGAGGTCGTCGCCGCCGTCCGGGCCGCGGACGAGGCGGGCACGCCCCTGCTGCTCCTGTCCGGCGGCTCCAACCTCGTCATCGCCGATGACGGCTTCCGCGGCACCGTGGTCCGCATCGCGACGAAGGGGGTCCGCGTCGAGTCCACGCACGACGAGCACGTCGACGTCGTCGTCGCCGCGGGAGAGGTGTGGGACGACGTCGTCGCCCGCGCCGTCGCCGAGGGCTGGTCGGGCATCGAGGCGCTCTCCGGCATCCCCGGGCTGGCCGGGGCGACGCCGGTGCAAAATGTCGGCGCCTACGGCCAGGAGGTCGCGCAGACCATCACGCGCGTGCGCGTCTGGGACCGCGACGAGCGGCGCGAGCGCACCTTCACGGCGCAGGAGTGCGCCTTCACCTACCGCCACTCGGTCTTCAAGGAGACGGGCCGTCACGTCGTGCTCGAGGTGACCTTCCGCCTCGGCCGGGGTGGCCTGTCGGCGCCGGTGGCCTATGCCGACCTGGCACGCCAGCTCGGGGTCGAGCAGGAGGACCGGGTGCCGCTCGCCGCGGCCCGCGAGGCCGTCCTGGCCCAACGCGGCATCCGCGGCATGGTGCTCGACGCGGCGGACCACGACACGTGGAGCTGCGGCTCCTTCTTCACCAACCCGATCCTGCCTGCCGAGCGCTTCGACGAGCTCGTCGAGCGCGCCGCCCAGCGGCTGGGGCCGCAGGGACCGACCCCACCGGTCTTCCCCGCGGGGGAGGGGCTGGTCAAGACGAGCGCGGCCTGGCTCATCGACAAGGCGGGCTTCGGCAAGGGGCACGGGATGCCCGGGCCGGCCGCCCTGTCGACGAAGCACACCCTCGCCGTGACCAACCGCGGCACGGCGACGGCGGCCGACATCGCGGCGCTGGCCCGCGAGGTGCGCGACGGGGTGGAGTCCGCCTTCGGCGTGACGCTCGTCAACGAGCCGGTCTTCGTCGGCCACGAGCTGTAGCCCCGCTGCTCGAGCGGCGGGACGGGCGAGGGCCCACGGTCAGGTCGACCGTGGGCCCTCGTCGTGCATCGTGCGTGCGGTCAGCGGACCGCCCCGTAGGCGTCGACCAGACCGTCACCGAAGTAGGAGTTCTCCTCCGGCGTCCCGACGCACGCGGCGCCGCGCGTGGTGGTCGAGCACGGGGTGTCGGTGGCCTGGGCGCGCAGCTCGCGGATCATCTTCTCCGGGCCCCACGTCGGGTGCGCCGACTTCATGAGCGTCAGCACGCCGGCGACGTGCGGCGAGGCCATGGAGGTGCCGCTCTTCAGGCCCCAGCCGTTGCCGTTGACGATCGTCGACAGGATCGAGCTGCCGGGAGCGGCGACGTCGATCGAGCCGAGACCCCGGTTGGAAAAGGACGACAGCTTGCCCTGGCGGTCGACGGAGGAGACGGTGACGACACCGTCGAGCTCGGTCGGGATGTCCTTGCACGAGCTGTTGATCGTGCGCGCGACCGGGGTCTCCGCGTCGTTGGGGCTCGACGCATTGGTCGTCTTGTCCGACAGGTCGTAGGCGCTGTTGCCGGCGGCCGCCGCGTGGACGGTGCCCTGCTCCGTCGACCAGGTGACGGCGCGACGCACGGCCTCCATGGCCGGAGCCTGCTCCGGCTGGTCACCGCACCAGAACTCGAAAGGGTCGACGTAGTAGCTGTTGTTGGTCACGTCCATGCCCTTGAGGCCGGCCTCCATGAAGCCGCAGACCGCGTACTCGGGGTAGATGAACCCGTCGTCGTTGACCACCTTGACCGACGCCATCTTCGCGCCGGGCGCGATGCCGACGATGCCGACGCCGTTGCGCTCGGCGCCGATCGTGCCGGCGACGTGGGTGCCGTGGTCGCTCGTCGTCGGGGCCCACGCGGACTCGCCGGTCGCCGGGCGGCCGGCGTCGGTGCAGCCGACCGACTTGGCGCGGTCGATCTGGTTGACCAGGTCCGGGTGGTCGGGGTCGATGCCGGAGTCGAGGACGCCGACGGTGACGTCAGGAGAGCCGGTGGTGATCTGGTGCGCCTGCGGCACGTTGATCATCTGCATGTCCCACTGCTCGCCCTCGCGCGGGTCGGTGCTCGTGGCCGCGGTGCCCGCGGAGACGTCGCCCTGCTTGGTCCGGGCCTTCTTCAGCTGGCCCTTGCCAGGACCCCACGGGGCCTGGGCGCCGGCGGGCGTTCCCTCGCTCACGGCGACCGATCGGGTCGGCCCGACGGACTCGACGGAGTTGCGGGCGCGGTCGATGACGTCGGTGCGGAAGCTCGCCTTCGTCGAGTGCGCGATGACGACACCGATCTGCGGCCAGGACTGGACGACGACGCCGCCCGCGGCCTCGACGGCCCGCTCGACCTTGCGCGTCTGGCCGGGGTTGGCCACCTTGGCGTTGACGACGTAGCTGGAGATCTGGCCGTCAGGGGTCGAGATCGGGACCGGGGTCGAGGTGGGCTCGTCCTGGGTCGCTCCGGTGGCCGACTGGGCGCCGACGACGCCGAGCCCGATGATGGCGGCGGCAGCCGCCCACCGGGCGCTGTGCGGTCGCATGCGTGAAGACATGTGCAATTCCTCCCTGGGTGACCGCAGCCGGGGGTCGAGCCGCGGCACCGGCGATCTTGGCAGAAGATCGCGCTTCGCGCGCGTCGAACGCCGTAGGATCTGCGGTCACGCCGTCAGATCGGCGAAGGGGGTGGCCTCAGGCCGGCGTCGCGAGCCAGGCGTCGATGTCGCGCACCGCGGTCTCGACGACCTCGCGTGGCGCCCGGCTCGCCCGGAAGGAGCCGCGCGCCAGCTCGGCGAGCTGCGCGTCGTCGAGGCCGTGCACCGACCGGGCGGTCTCGTACTGGTCGAGCAGCCGCGAGTCGAAGAGCAGCGGGTCGTCAGCCCCCAGGGCGATCGTCGCGCCGGCCTCGACGAGAGGGCGCAGCGGCACCGCGGGTGCGTCGCGGTAGACACCGAGGGAGACGTTGGAGCCGGGGCAGACCTCGAGGGCGACCCCCGACTCGACGATCTCGGCGAGCAGCCGTGGGTCCTCCGTGCTGCGCACGCCGTGACCGAGCCGGTGCGGGTGCAGCGCCGTCAGCGTCTGCGCGATGGCCTCGGGTCCGAGCAGCTCACCGGAGTGCGGGACGAGTGCGAGGCCGGCGCGCTCGGCGATCCGGAAGGCGGGGGCGAAGTCGGGGGTGGCCCCCCTTCGCTCGTCGTTGGAGAGGCCGAAGCCGTGCACGCCCTCGACCCCGCGCCCGGCGAGACGCGCGGCGAGGCGGGCCAGGGTGCGGGCCTCGAGCGGGTGCCGGATGCGGCTGGCCGCCATGAGGACCCCGACGCGGGCCGAGCCGGTCTCGTCGGCCGTGGCGTTGATCGAGCGGGCCTCGTCGAGCACGATCTCCATCGCCGGCGTGATGCCGCCGACGGCGGCGGCGTAGGAGGTCGGGTCCACCTGGATCTCGAGCCACCGGGAGCCCTCGGCGCCGTCGTCCAGCGCTGCCTCCCGGACGATGCGGCGCATGTCGGCCTCGCCCCGCACGCAGTGCCGGGCCGCGTCGTAGAGGCGCTGGAAGCGGAACCACCCGCGCTCGTCCGCTGCGGACAGTTGTGGCGGGTACCCCTCACGCAGTGACTCGGGCAGCCGCAGGCCGTGGTCGAGGGCCAGGTCCCTGACCGTCTCCACCCGCATCGAGCCGGTGAAGTGCAGGTGCAGGTGCGCCTTCGGGAGCGTCCGCAGGTCCCGGGCCGGCGCGCTCAGGCGTCGTCCTCGCCGGAGCCGATGATGTGCACGGCGGCCTCCTCGGCGGAGGCGGCGCCACCGTCGACGCCGACGTCGCGGCCCCAGGCCTGGTCGTCGGTGTCGTCGTGGGCCCCCTCGTCGGGGCTGACGAGCCGCCCGGCGCGGGCGTCGCCGACCTCGCTGTCGCCGATCCAGTCGTCCTCGGCGGCGATGGCGTCCGGGTCGTCACCGCCGATGCGGTCGTCCCCGCGGCGGCCGGGCTCGTCGACCTCCCAGGTGGTGTCCGGCTCCTCCTGCTTGAGCCGCTGGTCGATGCTCTCGCCCTCGCGCTGCTCCGCCGCGGTGACGCCGTGGGCGTAGGAGCCCCGCGCCGAGTCGGGCGGGGAGTACCCCGCGTCGAGCGGGTCCTCGTCCGCGGTCCCGCTGCCCATGAGACTGTCGCCGGGTTGCAGCTGGTCCTCGTCGTCGAGGCTGTAGCTCGTCAGGTCGGTGTCGAGGTCTTCGCGCTCGGACATGGTCACTCCTTGGTGGTCGTGCCCAGCTGCTCCGCGGCCGCGATGAGGACGCACGTGGCGACCGTCTCCATGGCCTCGGTGAGCTCGGACATCGGCGGCATGGTGGGCGCCAGGCGGATGTTGGTGTCGTCCGGGTCCTGCCCGTGGGGGAAGGAGGCACCGGCGGGGGTCAGCGACAGGCCGGCCTCCTTGGCGAGGGCGACGACGCGGGAGGCCGTGCCGGGGAGCACGTCGAGGTTGACGAAGTAGCCGCCCGTCGGGCGGTTCCACGTCGCGACCCCGAGGCCGCCGAGGCGCTCGGTGAGCACCCGGTCGACCTCGGCGAACTTCGGGGCGATGATTTCGGCGTGCCGGCGCATGTGCGCCCGCACCCCGTCGGCGTCGCCGAAGAACTCGACGTGCCGCAGCTGGTTGACCTTGTCCGGGCCGATGGAGCCCTTGCCCAGGTGCTCGAGGTACCAGGCGACCTGCTCGGTCGACGAGGCGAGGAAGGCGACGCCCGCGCCCGCCCAGGTGATCTTCGAGGTCGAGGCGAACATGACGGTGCGGTGGGGGTGCCCGGCGCCGGAGCACAGCGTGATCATGTCGGCGCTCTTGGCCTCCTCCTCGGTGAGGTGGTGGAGGGCGTAGGCGTTGTCCCAGAAGATCTTGAAGTCCGGGGCGGCGGTCTCCATCGCCGCCAGCCGGCTGGCGACCTCGTGCGAGACGATCGCGCCGGTCGGGTTGGCATAGGTCGGCACGACCCACATGCCCTTGACCGACGGGTCGGAGCCGGCGATCCGCGCGACCTCCTCGACGTCGGGGCCGTCGTCGGTCATCGGCACGGTCACCATCTCGATGCCGAGGTCCTCGAGGAGGGCGAAGTGGCGGTCGTAGCCGGGGACGGGGCAGATGAAGGTGACCTTGTCCTCCTTCGCCCACGGGCGGGGGGAGTCGACGGCACCGAAGAGGAGGAGGTCGACGAGGACGTCGCGCATCATCGTCAGCGACGAGTTGCCGCCGGCCACGAGCTGCTCGGGCTCGACCCACAGCAGCTCGGCGAAGATCTCGCGCAGCTCGGTCAGGCCCGCGAGGCCGCCGTAGTTGCGCACGTCGGTGCCAGCGCGGTCCGTCGTCGCGGAGGGCAGCGAGAGCATGTCGTCGGCGAGGTCGAGCTGTGCGGAGCTCGGCTTGCCGCGCGTGACGTCGAGCTTGGTGCCCTTGGCGGCCTGGTCGGCGTGGGCGCGGCGCTGGGTCTCGGCGAGGGCGGTGAGCTCCTCGGGGGAGAGGTCGGACAGGGGGCGGCTGCTCTGCTCGGTCACGGGCGCCAGTCTTCCACCTCGCAGGCCGTGGGCGAAGGGTGGTCCGCACCTCCTCGCCCTCGGTTCGCGGTGCGTGCCCGACGTGACGTATGGTTGTCCCTTGGTTGACTTCGACCAGACTCTCCAGCGTGCCCGCACGCAGGGACGACGGGAGGAGCCGACCCGGGAGATCGGCCCCACCGCGGTCTCCCGAAGGGCAGTGGCTCAATTGGTAGAGCACCGGTCTCCAAAACCGGCGGTTGGGGGTTCGAGTCCCTCCTGCCCTGCGTTGCACGACACCCGTTGCGCAGCCAGGTGATCCCGGATGAGAAGAGACGACGTGAGCCAGCTCGGAGCGCAGCCGACCAAGGCGCGGCGCGGGCCGAAGGGCGGCAACCCGATCTCTCGCTTCTTCGGGTCGATCGGACTCTTCCTCGCCCAGGTGCTGGACGAGCTCCGCAAGGTCGTCCGGCCGACGCGGTCCGAGCTGATCAACTACACGCTCGTCGTGATCGTCTTCGTCGCCGTGATGATGCTCATCGTCTCCGGCCTGGACGCGGCGTTCACCAAGGCAGTGCTCTGGGTGTTCGGCGGCTGACGCCGCCCGCGAACCCGTCCGTCCCGGGCGCGCCCAGCGCCGCCGAAGTTGTCGAAGTGAAGGAATCAGGTCATGTCCGAGCAGACCCAGACCCCCGAGCCCCAGGACCCAGAGGGCACCTCGAGCGTCATCGCTGCCGAGCAGGCCGAGCACGCCGCCCAGCCGCCGGCTGACCTCCCTTCGGCCCAGGAGGTCGAGGACGCCCGCGCCGCGGACGAGGCCCTCGAGGAGGCCGCCGCCGACGAGTCCGACGAGGCGACCGAGGCCCCTGCCGAGGCAGATGCCGAGGTCGACACCGACGGTGACGTCCTGCCCGAGGACGCCGAGGACCCGGTCCAGGCCTTCAAGGACGACCTCGCCTCCAAGTTCGGCGACTGGTACGTCATCCACACCTACGCGGGCTACGAAAACCGCGTGAAGCACAACCTCGAGACCCGTGTCGCCAACCTCGACATGGAGGACTACATCTTCGAGGTGGCCGTGACGATCGACGAGGTCACCGAGATCAAGTCCGGTCAGAAGAAGGTCCGCAAGCAGCCGCGGATGCCCGGCTACGTCCTCGTCCGCATGGACCTGACGGACGAGTCCTGGGGCGCCGTGCGGCACACGCCCGGTGTCACCGGCTTCGTCGGCAACGCCCACGACCCGGTGCCGCTGAGCCTCGACGAGGTCTTCACGATGATCAAGCCGGCCGACCTCGACAAGCCGGCCGCCGCAGCCGCTCCCGGTGCCGCCGCCCAGACCGGCTCCGCGCCGGCCGCGACCGCCGTCGACGTCGACTTCGAGATCGGCGAGTCCGTCACGGTCATGGACGGCCCCTTCGAGACGATGCCCGCGACGATCTCCGAGATCCTCCCCGAGAGCCAGAAGCTCAAGGTCCTCGTCTCCATCTTCGGCCGGGAGACCCCGGTCGAGCTCGGCTTCCACCAGGTCGCCAAGATCTGATGGTCGGTGCCACCGATCGGTGGCACCTCATGCAACCGGGTCATCGCCCACGGCGTCGGCCCACAACACGGAAGTAGGAACACCGCATGCCTCCCAAGCAGAAGAAGGTCTCCGGCTACATCAAGCTGCAGATCCAGGCTGGCGCCGCGACCCCGGCCCCGCCCGTCGGCCCGGCCCTCGGTCAGCACGGCGTCAACATCATGGAGTTCGTCAAGGCGTACAACGACGCCACGGCGGACATGCGCGGCAACGTCGTGCCGGTCGAGATCACGGTCTACGAAGACCGCTCGTTCACCTTCATCACGAAGACCCCGCCGGCTGCCGAGCTCATCAAGAAGGCCGCGGGCGTCAAGAAGGCCTCCGGCGAGCCGCACAAGGTCAAGGTCGCCTCGCTGACCAAGGACCAGGTCCGCGAGATCGCCGAGACCAAGATGCCCGACCTCAACGCCAACGACATCGACGCCGCGATGAAGATCATCGCCGGCACCGCGCGTCAGATGGGCATCGAGACCCCGGGCGTCTGAGCCCGAAGGCTGATCCAGCCACCCCCGTGGGAGGGCCCGCGCTGGCCCGCACCACACCTCCACCACCACCAAGGAGCACTCATGAAGCGCAGCAAGAGCTACCGCGCCGCGGCCGAGAAGATCGACCGCGACCTCGCGTACGCCCCCCTCGAGGCGATCCGCCTCGCCAAGGACGGCGCGAAGAAGACCTACGACGAGACCGTCGAGGTCGCCTTCCGTCTCGGCATCGACCCGCGCAAGGCGGACCAGATGGTCCGCGGCACGGTCAACCTGCCGCACGGCACGGGCAAGACCGCCCGCGTCCTCGTCTTCGCCAACGGTGACAAGGCCGACGCCGCCCGCGAGGCCGGCGCCGACTTCGTCGGGTCCGACGACATGCTCGAGAAGGTCCAGGGCGGCTGGATGGACTTCGACGCCGTCGTCGCCACCCCGGACCTCATGGGCAAGGTCGGCCGTCTCGGCAAGGTCCTCGGTCCCCGCGGCCTCATGCCGAACCCGAAGACCGGCACCGTCACGATGGACACGGCCAAGGCCGTCTCGGACATCAAGGGCGGCAAGATCGAGTTCCGCAACGACAAGCACGCCAACCTGCACTTCATCATCGGCAAGGCGAGCTTCGGCGAGACCCAGCTCGTGGAGAACTACCAGGCCGCGCTCGAGGAGATCCTGCGCCTCAAGCCGTCCGCCTCCAAGGGCCGCTACATCACCAAGGCCGTGCTCAGCACGACCATGGGCCCGGGCATCGTCCTCGACAGCTCGCGGGTGAAGAACCTCCTCGAGGAGACCGCCCCGGTCGCCGCCGACGAGGTCCCCGCCGGCGAGTGACACCGCGCCGCACCTGACGAAGGGGGCGTCTCCCACGAGGGGGACGCCCCCTTCGTCATGCGATTTGGACCACCGGCCGGCCTGCCGTACGCTGGTCCACGACCATTGACCGCCGGTTGCCGTCCCTCTGGGGTGGCTGAAGGTTCCGCGAGAGCGGGCGACCCGCGCAGGCCGACACCGCAGCATCCACTCGTGGGTGCCCTGAGGAGTCCCGTGCCTGCGCCGGGGCTCCTTTTCTCGTCCCGGGCCCCGGTGGCACCACACGAGAAGGGAGGCCCGCATGGCGAACGCCGAGAAGGACGCCGTCATTGCCGACATGGCGGAGAAGTTCCGCACGTCGACCGCGGCCGTCATCACGGAGTACCGCGGTCTGACCGTGGCGCAGCTCGGTGAGCTGCGCGGCAAGCTCCGTGGCAACGCCACCTACTCCGTGGTGAAGAACACGCTGACCGAGCGCGCTGCCAAGGAGGCGGGCGTCGAGGCCGCCTTCGAGGGCCAGCTCGTCGGGCCGAACGCGATCGCCTTCGTCGAGGGCGACCCCGTCGAGGCCGCGAAGGGTCTGCGTGACTTCGCCAAGGACAACCCCCTCCTGGTGATCAAGGGTGGGCTCCTCGACGGGAACCCCCTCACCGCGGAGGACATCGAGAAGCTCGCGAAGCTGGAGTCGCGCGAGGTTCTCCTGGGCAAGCTTGCTGGCGCCATGAAGGCCCAGCTCACCCAGGCCGCGTACCTCTTCAACGCGCCGCTCGCGCAGACGGCTCGCGTCGTCGACGCGCTGCGGGCGAAGGTCGAGGAGCAGGGCCCGGTCACGACCGACGCCCCTGCTGCGGACACCACCGAGACCACCCCCGAGGGTGGCGACGAGGCCTGAGGCACCTGCCTCGAGCCAGCAGTACATCCCCGCCACTCACGGCACACACGTTTGATCAGAAAGGACGCCCATCATGGCGAAGCTCAGCACCGACGAGCTCCTTGAGGCCTTCAAGGAGATGACCCTCATCGAGCTCTCCGAGTTCGTGAAGCAGTTCGAGGAGACCTTCGAGGTCACCGCCGCGGCCCCGGTTGCCGTCGCGGGTGCCGCCCCGGCCGCCGGTGGCGACGCCGGTGGCGACGCCGCCGCCGAGCAGGACGAGTTCGACGTCATCCTCGCCGCGGCCGGCGACAAGAAGATCCAGGTCATCAAGGAGGTCCGCGCGCTCACGAGCCTCGGCCTCAAGGAGGCCAAGGACCTCGTCGACGGCGCCCCCAAGCCCGTCCTCGAGAAGGTCGACAAGGACGCCGCGGAGAAGGCCAAGGAGGCCCTCGAGGGCGCCGGCGCCACCGTCGAGCTCAAGTGATCTCGGCTCGTCACTGACGAGCACTGATCTGCCGAAGGGCGGGTCGCACCATCTGGTGCGGCCCGCCCTTCGTCTGTCTCGATGGGTCAGAGCAGCGGTCGCCAGGGGGAGAGGATGCCCTCGGTGACGCGGGCGATGAGGGGCCGTCGGGTCCACTCGTCGAGCGTCAGCTCGGTGCAGTTGCTGGAGTCGAGATCGAAGATCTCCTCCATCCGGCGGGCGACGTCGGAGTCGAGGATCTCCATGTTGACCTCGTAGTTGCCGGCCAGACTCAGCCGGTCGATGTTGGCGGTGCCGATGGTCGACCAGATGCCGTCGATGGTCGCGGTCTTGGCGTGGACCATGGCGTTTTCGAAGCGGAGCAGCCGCACCCCACCGCTCAGGAGGCGCTCGTAGGTCACCCGGCTGAGCCAGTCGGCGACGATGTGGTTGCTGAAGTGGGGGACGATGAGGCGCACGTCGACGCCTCGCTCGGCTGCCTGGACGAGGCTACGGACGAAGGCGTCGTCGGGGATGAGGTAGGCGGTCGTCAGCCAGACCCGGGTGTTGGCGCGGTCGATCGCCTCGAGGTACATGTTGCGGATCGGGTAGACCATGTCGGCCGGCAGGTTGCGGTGGACCCGCATCTCGCGGCTCCACGTGCGCCGCGCCGGCTGGGGGAGCGGTGGCGTGCCGCCGTAGTGGTTCCAGTAGTCGACGAAGGCGTTTTCGAGCTCGACGACCATGTCCCCGGCGAAGCGTGCGTGGGTGTCGCGCCAGCGGTTGGCGTAGTCCTGGCCGATGTTGTAGCCGCCGACGTAGGCGGCGGTGCTGTCGACGACGAGCAGCTTGCGGTGGTTGCGCCCCCAGTGGCTGGGGAAGAAGAACTTCGCGCCTCCGGTCACGAGCGGGTGGCGCTTGACGTGGATGCCCTCAGGCAGGCCGCGGTAGAACTCCTGCGGCACGACGAGGTTGGCGAAGGTGTCGAAGACGACGTAGACCTCGACGCCGCGCTCGTGGGCGTCGACGAGGGCTTGGCGGAAGCGCCGACCGACGGCATCGGACTTCCAGATGTAGGTCTCGAAGTAGATCCGCGAGGTCGCGGCCTCGATGTCGGCGAGCATGTCCTCGAAGAGGTGCTCGCCGAAGGTGTAGATCCGTACGTCGCCGCCGTCGACCGGCACCGGGGCGCCGGGGCGGTGCGGGAACTCCTGGTCCGGGCGGTCCTTGCGACGCAGCGAGTCGAAGACGAGCAGGCCGCCGACCGTGGCCAGCTGGGTCGCGAGCGCCGCTGCGGCGGAACGCCGCACGAGTCGGCGCACCTCGCTGCGCCGGCGGCGACGGCGGGCAGAGCGCAGATCCATGACCCCAGCCTAGGGGGAGGGCGAAGGGGGTCGGCCGGGGGCCGTCCGGGCCCGCGGGGCGGTGTCCGTCTGGCGACCCGCCGGGGACGCGCCTTGACGTGACCTCTTCGGTGATCCATCCTCATGGCGTCGAATGATCCGGCGCCGCCACCGATCTGGTGGGTGTGACGCCCTGACCACCGTCGAGCCGTCGGCTCGACCGGGTTGGACAGCCGTGTGTCCCTGCATTATGCTGTCGCTTTGCGCTGCCTTAGTCCTGTCGTGGCTCCGTCGGAACGCTCGAATTCCCTCCTCGCGGAGGTGTCGTGAGCGGGTCGTCTGGGTCCGATCGGGAGCCCTGTGGCGCCGCCCGACCCTCAAGGCCCGTGGAAGGATCCATCCTTGGCTGCCTCGCGCACCGCTTCCCCGATGTCCACCGCACGGACGGCTAGTGGCCGTCTGTCCTTCGCGAAGATCCGCGAGCCGCTGGAGGTCCCGGACCTCCTGGCCCTGCAGACCGAGAGCTTCGACTGGCTCCTCGGCAACGAGAAGTGGCAGGAGCGCGTCGCTGCCGCTCTGGACGCCGGTCGACGTGACGTCCCCGAGCACCCCGGTCTGGAGGAGATCTTCGAGGAGATCTCCCCGATCGAGGACTTCTCCGGCTCGATGAGCCTCTCCTTCCGCGAGAGCCGCTTCGAGGAGCCGAAGTACTCCGTCGACGAGTGCAAGGAGCGCGACCAGACCTACTCCGCGCCCCTCTTCGTCACCGCCGAGTTCATGAACGCCGAGACCGGCGAGATCAAGAGCCAGACGGTCTTCATGGGCGACTTCCCGCTCATGACCGAGCGCGGCACCTTCATCATCAACGGCACCGAGCGCGTCGTCGTCTCGCAGCTCGTGCGCAGCCCGGGCGTCTACTTCGAGCGCACCCCGGACAAGACGTCCGACAAGGACATCTACTCGACCAAGGTCATCCCGAGCCGCGGTGCCTGGCTCGAGTTCGAGATCGACAAGCGCGACCTCGTCGGTGTGCGTGTCGACCGCAAGCGCAAGCAGTCCGTCACGGTCCTGCTCAAGGCCCTCGGCATGACCTCCGCCGAGATCCTCGAGGAGTTCGGCGAGTACGAGTCGATGCGCGCCACCCTCGAGAAGGACACGGTCGAGGACCAGGACGCCGCGCTGCTCGACATCTACCGCAAGCTGCGCCCCGGCGAGCCGCCGACCCGTGAGGCCGCGCAGAACCTGCTCGACAACCTCTACTTCAACCCCAAGCGCTACGACCTGGCCAAGGTCGGTCGCTACAAGATCAACCGCAAGCTGGGCCTCGAGGCCGACCTCGACTCCTCGGTGCTCACGCTCGAGGACATCGTCGCGACCCTCAAGTACCTCGTCGCGCTGCACGCCGACCAGCCGACCCTCCCGGGGACGCGCGACGGCGAGCCCTTCGAGGTGCCGGTCGAGACCGACGACATCGACCACTTCGGCAACCGTCGTGTCCGCAGCGTCGGTGAGCTCATCCAGAACCAGGTGCGCACCGGTCTCTCCCGGATGGAGCGCGTCGTCCGCGAGCGGATGACGACCCAGGACGTCGAGGCCATCACGCCGCAGACCCTGATCAACATCCGGCCGGTCGTCGCCTCCATCAAGGAGTTCTTCGGCACCAGCCAGCTGTCGCAGTTCATGGACCAGAACAACCCGCTGTCGGGGCTGACGCACAAGCGTCGCCTCAACGCGCTGGGCCCGGGCGGTATCTCCCGTGACCGCGCGCAGATGGAGGTCCGTGACGTCCACCCGTCGCACTACGGCCGCATGTGCCCGATCGAGACCCCTGAGGGTCCCAACATCGGTCTCATCGGCTCGCTCGCGAGCTACGGGCGGATCAACCCCTTCGGCTTCATCGAGACGCCGTACCGCAAGGTCGTCGACGGTCGGGTCACCGACGAGATCGTCTACATTTCCGCGGACGAGGAGGACAAGGTCATCGTCGCCCAGGCGAACGCCGTCCTCGCCGACGACGGTACCTTCGCCGAGGAGCGGGTCCTCGCCCGCACCAAGGGTGGCGAGGTCGACCAGATCCCGGCCGAGGACGTCGACTACATGGACGTCTCGCCGCGCCAGATGGTCTCCGCCGCGACCGCGATGATCCCCTTCCTCGAGCACGACGACGCCAACCGTGCGCTCATGGGCGCCAACATGCAGCGCCAGGCCGTGCCGCTCGTCCAGGCCGAGGCCCCCTACGTCGGCACCGGCATGGAGCACCGCGCCGCCCTCGACTCGGGTGACGTGGTCCGCGCCGACAAGGCCGGCGTCGTCACCGAGGTCTCCGCTGACCTCGTCACCGTCCTGCAGGACGAGGGCGGCAGCAAGACCTACAAGATGATGAAGTTCTCCCGGTCCAACCAGGGCAACAGCTACAACCAGCGCGTCATGGTCTCCGAGGGTGACCGCGTCGAGGCCGGCCAGCTGATCGCCGACGGTCCCGCGACCGACGGTGGCGAGATGGCCCTCGGGCGCAACCTGCTCGTGGCCTTCATGCCGTGGGAGGGCTACAACTACGAGGACGCCATCATCCTCAGCCAGCGTCTGGTGCAGGACGACGTCCTCTCCTCGATCCACATCGAGGAGCACGAGGTCGACGCCCGCGACACCAAGCTCGGCCCGGAGGAGATCACCCGCGACATCCCCAACGTCTCCGAGGAGGTCCTCGCCGACCTCGACGAGCGCGGGATCATCCGCATCGGTGCCGAGGTCCGCGACGGCGACCTGCTCGTCGGCAAGGTCACGCCGAAGGGCGAGACCGAGCTGACCCCGGAGGAGCGCCTGCTGCGCGCCATCTTCGGCGAGAAGGCCCGCGAGGTCCGCGACACCTCCATGAAGGTCCCCCACGGCGAGACCGGCACGGTCATCGGCGTCAAGGTCTTCGACAAGGACGAGGGCGACGAGCTGCCCCCGGGCGTCAACCAGCTGGTGCGCGTCTACGTGGCCAACAAGCGCAAGATCACCGATGGTGACAAGCTCGCCGGCCGCCACGGCAACAAGGGCGTCATCTCCAAGATCCTCCCCGTGGAGGACATGCCCTTCCTCGAGGACGGCACGCCGGTCGACGTCGTGCTCAACCCGCTCGGTGTCCCCGGTCGAATGAACATCGGCCAGATCATGGAGCTGCACCTGGGCTGGGCTGCCAGCCGCGGCTGGAAGATCGAGGGCAACCCCGACTGGGCCGCGATGATCCCCGAGGACGCGCGCGAGGCCCCGGCAGACACCCGTGTCGCCAGCCCCGTCTTCGACGGTGCCGACGAGCACGAGATCGCCGGTCTGCTCGACTCGACGACGCCCACCCGCGACGGTGTGCGCCTCATCGACCAGAGCGGCAAGGCCAATCTCTTCGACGGCCGCACCGGTGACCCCTACCCGGCCCCGGTGTCCGTCGGCTACATGTACATCCTCAAGCTGCACCACCTCGTGGACGACAAGATCCACGCCCGCAGCACGGGGCCGTACTCGATGATCACCCAGCAGCCGCTCGGCGGTAAGGCCCAGTTCGGTGGCCAGCGCTTCGGCGAGATGGAGGTGTGGGCCCTCGAGGCCTACGGCGCCTCCTACGCGCTGCAGGAGCTGCTGACGATCAAGTCCGACGACGTGACCGGTCGCGTCAAGGTGTACGAGGCCATCGTCAAGGGCGACAACATCCCGGAGCCCGGGATCCCGGAGTCCTTCAAGGTGCTCATCAAGGAGATGCAGTCCCTCTGCCTCAACGTGGAGGTCCTCAACTCCGAGGGCGGCACCATCGAGATGCGCGACAACGAGGACGATGTCTTCCGCGCCGCGGAAGAGCTCGGCATCGACCTGTCCCGGCGCGAGCCGAGCAGCGTCGAGGAGGTCTAACCGCTCGGGGGCGCGGTCCTGACGGACCGCGCCCCGGCAGCGGCCCCTCCATCAGCCCACGCGGCGTCCGCGTCGCACGGGCCACAGAACTTATCGAGTCATCCTCGACAACGAGAGAAGGAAGCACGAAGTGCTGGACGTCAACTTCTTCGACGAGCTGCGCATCGGTCTGGCCACCGCGGAGGACATCCGCAACTGGAGCCACGGCGAGGTCAAGAAGCCCGAGACCATCAACTACCGCACCCTCAAGCCCGAGAAGGAGGGCCTCTTCTGCGAGCGCATCTTCGGCCCCACCCGGGACTGGGAGTGCTCCTGCGGCAAGTACAAGCGCGTGCGCTTCAAGGGCATCATCTGCGAGCGCTGCGGCGTCGAGGTGACCCGCGCCGGCGTGCGTCGTGAGCGCATGGGCCACATCGAGCTGGCCGCACCCGTCACCCACATCTGGTACTTCAAGGGCGTCCCCTCGCGCCTGGGGTACCTGCTCGACCTGGCGCCGAAGGACCTCGAGAAGGTCATCTACTTCGCCGCCTACATGATCACGAGCGTCGACGAGGACCAGCGGCACACCGACCTGCCCTCGCTCGAGGCGCAGATCGAGGCCGAGAAGAAGGAGCTCGAGAACCGCCGCGACGCGGACGTCGAGACCCGCGCGCAGAAGCTCGAGAAGGACATCGCCGAGCTCGAGGCCGAGGGCGCCAAGTCCGACGCCAAGCGCAAGGTCCGCGACTCCGCCGAGCGCGAGATGAACCAGATCCGCAAGCGGGCCGACCAGCAGGTCGAGCGCCTCGCCCAGGTCTGGGACCGCTTCAAGAACCTCAAGGTCCAGGACCTCGAGGGCGACGAGGTCCTCTACCGCGAGATGCGTGACCGCTTCGGTCTGTACTTCGAGGGCGGCATGGGTGCCGCGGCCATCCAGAAGCGTCTGGAGACCTTCGACCTCGAGGCCGAGGCCGACAAGCTGCGCGAGATCATCGCGACCGGCAAGGGGCAGAAGAAGACCCGCGCCCTCAAGCGCCTCAAGGTCGTCACCGCCTTCCTCACCACCGACAACAAGCCCGCGGGCATGGTCCTGGACGCCGTCCCGGTCATCCCGCCGGACCTGCGCCCGATGGTCCAGCTCGACGGTGGCCGCTTCGCGACCTCCGACCTCAACGACCTGTACCGCCGCGTCATCAACCGCAACAACCGCCTCAAGCGACTGCTCGACCTCGGCGCGCCCGAGATCATCGTCAACAACGAGAAGCGGATGCTGCAGGAGGCCGTCGACAACCTCTTCGACAACGGTCGTCGCGGTCGTGCGGTCACCGGCCCGGGCAACCGGCCGCTGAAGTCCCTGTCCGACATGCTCAAGGGCAAGCAGGGTCGTTTCCGCCAGAACCTCCTCGGCAAGCGTGTCGACTACTCCGGCCGTTCGGTCATCGTCGTCGGCCCGCAGCTGAAGCTGCACCAGTGCGGTCTGCCCAAGGCGATGGCGCTCGAGCTCTTCAAGCCCTTCGTCATGAAGCGGCTCGTCGACCTCGACCACGCGCAGAACATCAAGTCCGCCAAGCGGATGGTCGAGCGCCACCGGTCGGTCGTGTGGGACGTCCTCGAAGAGGTCATCACCGAGCACCCGGTGCTGCTCAACCGTGCGCCCACGCTGCACCGCCTCGGCATCCAGGCCTTCGAGCCGCAGCTGGTCGAGGGCAAGGCCATCCAGATCCACCCGCTCGTCTGCACCGCCTTCAACGCGGACTTCGACGGTGACCAGATGGCCGTCCACCTGCCGCTGAGCGCGGAGGCCCAGGCCGAGGCCCGGATCCTCATGCTCTCGAGCAACAACATCCTCAAGCCGGCTGACGGCCGCCCCGTCACGATGCCGACGCAGGACATGGTCATCGGCCTCTTCCACCTCACCTCCGAGGTGGCTCTCGAGACCGAGCAACGTCGTGCCTTCGCCTCGCCCGCCGAGGCGCGCATGGCCTTCGACGCCGGCGAGATCAAGATCGGCACGCCGGTCCGCATCCGCCTGACCGATGTCGCCGTGCCCGTCGGGCACGAGCTGCCCGAGGGTGCCGAGGTCGACGAGCAGGGTCGTGTGGCCACGTGGATCGCCGAGACCACCCTGGGTCGGGCCCTCTTCAACGAGACGCTGCCGGAGGACTACCCCTTCGTCAACGAGCCCGTGGACCGCAAGCGCCTGTCGACGATCGTCAACGACCTCGCCGAGCGCTACACCAAGGTGCAGGTCGCGGCCTCGCTCGACGCCCTCAAGGAGGCCGGCTACCACTGGGCCTCCCGCTCGGGCACGACCGTCGCGCTCTCCGACGTCGTCACCCCGCCCCGCAAGGCGGAGATCCTCGCGACCTACGAGGAGAAGGCGACGAAGGTCCAGAAGCAGTACGAGCGCGGTCTGATCACCGACGACGAGCGTCGTCAGGAGCAGATCGAGATCTGGACCCAGGCGACCAACGAGGTCTCCGCAGAGATGCAGGAGAACTTCCCGAAGGACAACCCCATCTTCCGGATGGTCAACTCGGGTGCTCGTGGTAACTGGTTCCAGCTGCGACAGATCGCCGGTATGCGTGGCCTCATGGCCAACCCGAAGGGCGAGATCATCCCGCGCCCGATCCGCACGAACTTCCGTGAGGGCCTCTCGGTCGTCGAGTTCTTCATCTCGACCCACGGTGCGCGCAAGGGTCTGGCCGACACCGCCCTTCGCACCGCCGACTCCGGCTACCTGACGCGTCGTCTCGTCGACGTCTCCCAGGACGTCATCGTCCGCGAGGACGACTGCGGGACCGAGCGCGGCCTGACGATGCCGATCGCGCAGTTCGACGAGCTCACCGGCACCCGCCGGATCCACGACGAGGTCGAGTTCACCGTCTACGGTCGCTGCCTCGCGGCGGCGGTCGAGCACGAGGGCTCCGTCCTCGCCGAGGCCGGCTCCGACCTCGGTGACGTCGTCATCGACCAGCTGTACAAGGCTGGCGTCGACGAGGTGAAGATCCGCTCGGTGCTCACCTGCGAGTCCAAGGTCGGTACGTGCGCCAAGTGCTACGGCCGCAGCCTGGCCACGGGTCAGCTCGTCGACATCGGCGAGGCCGTCGGCATCATCGCGGCCCAGTCGATCGGTGAGCCCGGTACCCAGCTGACGATGCGGACCTTCCACACCGGTGGTGTGGCCGGTGACGACATCACGCAGGGTCTGCCGCGAGTCGTCGAGCTCTTCGAGGCGCGCACCCCCAAGGGTGTCGCCCCGATCGCCGAGGCCGACGGCAAGATCACGATCGAGGAGACCGACAAGGGCCGGCGCATCCTGCTCGTCGCGGACCGCGACGGCGAGGAGCACGCCTACCCGGTGAGCAAGCGCTCGCGCCTGCTCGTCGAGGACGGCGAGCGCGTGGCCGTCGGTACCCAGCTCGTCCAGGGCGCCATCGACCCCAAGCAGGTCCTGCGCATCCTCGGTCCGCGTCACGCCCAGAAGCACCTCGTCGACGAGGTGCAGAAGGTCTACCGCCAGCAGGGCGTGTCGATCCACGACAAGCACATCGAGGTCATCGTCCGGCAGATGCTGCGCCGGATCACGATCCTCGAGTCGGGTGACGCCAACCTCCTGCCGGGCATGCTCGCCGAGCGCGCCCGCTTCGAGACCGAAAACCGTCGCGTCGTCGCCGAGGGTGGTCGCCCGGCCTCGGGCCGTCCCGAGCTCATGGGTATCACCAAGGCCTCGCTCGCGACCGACTCCTGGCTCTCCGCCGCCTCCTTCCAGGAGACGACCCGCGTCCTCACCGAGGCCGCGATGGAGGGCCGCTCGGACCCGCTGCTGGGTCTGAAGGAAAACGTCATCCTCGGCAAGCTCATCCCCGCCGGTACGGGTCTGCCCCGCTACCGCAACGTGGACGTCGAGCCCACCGAGGAGGCCAAGGCCGCGATGTACTCGCTGCCCAACTACGACGAGTACGCCTACCCGGTCTTCGGTCCCGGCTCGGGCGAGGCGATCCGCCTCGACGACCTCGATCTGGACGTCTGAGCAGACTCGCTCCTCCCGACGGGGGTGGTGCCGCGATCGCGGTGCCACCCCCGTCGTCGTTGCCCCGTGTGACAGGTGTGACGGATGAGGCGGATGTGGCGATCGGCCGGTGAAGATCGCCGGAAAATCAAGGGAAACACGCCGAAGGTCAGGTCGACGTCACCCGGGATTTCGTGGTTGATTGGTCCCTGTTCGATTCACGAACTTCAAGGATGGAGATCCCACATGAACAAGTCCGAGCTCGCCAGCGCCGTCGCCGAGAAGGCCGGCGTCACCAACGCTCAGGCGTCCGAGGTCATCACCGCCCTCCAGGCGGTCCTGTCCGAGTCCGTCGCCAAGGGCGAGAAGGTCACCGTCCCCGGCTTCTTCAGCCTCGAGCGCGTCGAGCGCAAGGAGCGCAAGGGCCGCAACCCGCAGTCGGGCGAGGAGATGGTCATCCCCGGTGGCTACGCCGCCAAGCTCTCCGCCGGCAGCGCCCTCAAGGCCGCGGCCAAGGGCTGATCGCCGCACCACACGAAGGGGGTCGGKCGCCGCGACGGCGACCGACCCCCTTCGTCGTGCCGTGATGGGGGAGGATGCAGCCATGACCGGAGAGCAGCGCGACCAGCCGATGTCGGTGCGGGCCACCGCGGCGCGGTGGGCGCTCGGCTCGTTGCTGGCCGTCGGTGCCCTCGTGCTCCTGCTCAAGCCGGGCGGGGTCACCAAACTCCTCGGCCTCGTGCTGGCGGTGGCGGCGGTCACGACCTTCACGCGGCGTTCGCGCTCCGACGCGACGATCGTGACGGTGCTGCTGCTCGTCGTGGCGGGTGCCTACCTGCTCGCCTTCCTCACCGGCAACAGCCACTGGATCACGGACAGGTACTGATGCGCGACGACCTCATCATCCGGCGGGAGACGCCGGCCGACACGGCGCCGACCGAGGCGCTGCACGACGCGGCCTTCGGCGTGCCCGAGGGGCGAAGGGAGTCGCTCGAGCGCGAGCTCCTGCGTGGCCTGCGGTCGGACGGCTCCGTCATCGACGGCCTGACCTTCGTCGCCGAGCTCGACGGCGAGGTCGTGGGGCACGTCGTGTGCAGTCGGGGGACGCTCGACGGGGCGCCGTCGGTCGGCCTCGGGCCGATCGCGGTGCGACCGCAGCTGCAGCGGCAGGGGATCGGTGCCGCGCTCGTCATGGCCGTCGTTGCGAGCGCCGAGCAGGCCGCCGAGCCGGCGATCGTGCTCCTCGGCGACCCGGCGTACTACGGCTTCTTCGGCTTCCGGCCGGCGGCGGGCCTCGGGATCGGCTCCCCTGGACCGTGGCCGGACGAGTACTTCCAGGCACTGACCCTGCGGGCGTGGCGGCCTGAGATGGCTGGGCCTTTTGCCTACGCCCCCGCTTTTGACCGACTCGCGTGACACCCCGCGCAAGGTCCCGCACGTATCGGATTTGTGACGGTATGGGCTCGCCGGTATCGTTGATCAGCGTGCGTGGCACGGCTGTGCCGTGACGCGCGTGGAGGAAGGTCGGAGACGACCTCCCTCGCCCCTCTCGCCGGGCACCTCGAGATGACCTTCCGGGGTCGTGACGGGGAGTGCAGGGGAGAGCACCACCAGCGACACACCCGAGTGCGGGGGTCGCGGGTGGCATCCAAGGAGTGCCGGTCGGGTTCGCCCGAGCGGTGCAGACAACATCACCGACGTACGGAGACACAGGTTGCCTACCATCAACCAGCTGGTGCGCAAGGGCCGGCAGGACAAGCCGTCCAAGGCCGCCACGCCCGCCCTCAAGGGCTCGCCGCAGCGCCGTGGCGTGTGCACGCGCGTGTACACGACCACCCCCAAGAAGCCGAACTCTGCCCTGCGTAAGGTCGCCCGCGTGCGCCTCACGAGTGGCATCGAGGTCACGGCCTACATCCCGGGTGTCGGTCACAACCTGCAGGAGCACTCCATCGTGCTCGTGCGTGGTGGCCGAGTGAAGGACCTCCCCGGTGTCCGTTACAAGATCGTCCGCGGGTCCCTCGACACCCAGGGTGTCAAGGGTCGTCAGCAGGCCCGCAGCCGTTACGGCGCCAAGAAGGAGAAGAAGTAATGCCTCGCAAGGGTCCCGCCCCGAAGCGCCCGCTCGTCGTCGACCCGGTCTACCAGTCCCCGCTGGTGACCCAGCTGGTCAACAAGATCCTTCTCGACGGCAAGAAGTCCATCGCCGAGTCCATCGTCTACGACGCCCTCGAGGGTGTCCGCGAGAAGACCGGCACGGACCCGGTCCAGACGCTCAAGCGCGCCCTGGACAACGTCCGCCCCTCCCTGGAGGTCAAGTCCCGCCGCGTCGGTGGCGCGACCTACCAGGTCCCGATCGAGGTCAAGCCCGGCCGTGCGACCACCCTGTCGCTGCGCTGGCTGGTCGGCTACTCGCGTCAGCGTCGTGAAAAGACGATGACCGAGCGCCTCATGAACGAGATCCTCGACGCGAGCAACGGCCTGGGTGCCGCGGTCAAGCGTCGCGAGGACACGCACAAGATGGCCGAGTCCAACAAGGCCTTCGCGCACTACCGCTGGTGACAGCAGGTCGGGGTCGGCCCCGCGCCGACCCCGACCACACCCGCCCGCCCGGGCAGACACGACCGCAACGAGCGAGATGAGATAACGAGTGGCACAGGACGTCCTGACGGACCTGACCAAGGTCCGAAACATCGGCATCATGGCGCACATCGACGCCGGCAAGACGACGACGACTGAGCGCATCCTTTTCTACACCGGCGTCAACCACAAGCTGGGCGAGACGCACGACGGTGCCTCCACCACCGACTGGATGGAGCAGGAGAAGGAGCGCGGCATCACGATCACGTCCGCCGCGGTCACCTCCTTCTGGGACGACACCCAGATCAACATCATCGACACCCCGGGTCACGTCGACTTCACGGTCGAGGTCGAGCGCTCGCTGCGCGTCCTCGACGGTGCGGTCGCGGTCTTCGACGGCAAGGAGGGCGTCGAGCCCCAGTCCGAGACCGTGTGGCGCCAGGCGGACAAGTACGACGTCCCCCGCATCGCCTTCGTCAACAAGATGGACAAGCTGGGCGCGGACTTCTACTTCACCGTCCAGACGATCAAGGACCGCCTCGGTGCGGAGCCGCTCGTCATGCAGCTGCCGATCGGTGCCGAGAACGACTTCGTCGGCGTCGTCGACCTCATCAAGATGAAGGCCCTCGTCTGGCCCGGCGACGCCAAGGGTGACGTCACCCTCGGTGCTTCGTACGAGACCCAGGAGATCCCCGCGGACCTCCAGGAGAAGGCCGAGGAGTACCGCAACCACCTCATCGAGCGCGTCGCCGAGTCCGACGACGAGCTCATGGAGAAGTACCTCGGTGGCGAGGAGCTCACCGACGAGGAGATCAAGGCGGGCGTCCGCAAGCTCACCGTCAACTCGGAGCTCTACCCGATCTTCTGCGGCTCGGCCTTCAAGAACCGTGGTGTCCAGCCGGTGCTCGACGCCGTCAAGGACTACCTGCCGAGCCCCCTCGACGTGGCTGCCATGGAGGGCCACGCCCCCGGCAACGAGGAGGAGGTCGTGCTCCGCAAGCCGAGCATCGACGAGCCCTTCTCGGCGCTCGCCTTCAAGATCGCCGCGCACCCCTTCTTCGGCACGCTGACCTTCATCCGCGTGTACTCGGGCAAGCTCACGCCGGGCACCCAGGTCATCAACTCGACCAAGGGCAAGAAGGAGCGCATCGGCAAGCTCTTCCAGATGCACGCCAACAAGGAGAACCCGGTCGAGGAGGCGATGGCGGGGCACATCTACGCCGTCATCGGTCTCAAGGAGACCACCACGGGTGACACCCTGAGCGACATCAACGACCAGGTCATCCTCGAGTCGATGTCCTTCCCGGCCCCGGTCATCCAGGTGGCCATCGAGCCGAAGACGAAGGGCGACCAGGAAAAGCTCGGCAGCGCGATCCAGCGTCTCGTCGCCGAGGACCCGACCTTCCAGGTCTCGCTCGACGAGGAGACCGGTCAGACGATCATCGCCGGCATGGGCGAGCTCCACCTCGACGTCTTCGTCGACCGGATGAAGCGTGAGTTCAAGGTCGAGGCCAACATCGGCAAGCCGCAGGTGGCCTACCGCGAGACGATCCGTCGTGCGGTCGAGAAGTACGACTACACGCACAAGAAGCAGACCGGTGGTTCGGGTCAGTTCGCGAAGGTGCAGATCACCTTCGAGCCCCTCGACTCCACGACCGAGGACGCGGACGGCGAGCTCTACGAGTTCAAGAACGCCGTCACCGGTGGTCGCATCCCGCGTGAGTACATCCCGAGCGTCGACGCCGGTATCCAGGACGCGATGCAGTACGGCGTGCTCGCCGGCTACCCGGTCGTCGGTGTCAAGGCCACCCTCATCGACGGTGCCTACCACGACGTCGACTCCTCGGAGATGGCCTTCAAGATCGCCGGCTCGATGGCCTTCAAGGAGGCCGCTCGCAAGGCCGACCCGGTGCTCATGGAGCCGATGATGAAGGTCGAGGTGCGTACCCCCGAGGACTACATGGGCGACGTCATCGGCGACATCAACTCGCGTCGTGGCCAGATCCAGTCCATGGAGGACGTCAGCGGGGCCAAGGTCGTCACCGGCCTCGTGCCGCTGTCGGAGATGTTCGGCTACGTCGGTGACCTGCGGTCCAAGACCCAGGGCCGGGCCAACTACTCCATGGAGTTCGACTCCTACGCGGAGGTCCCCAAGGCGGTCGCCGAGGAGATCATCAAGAAGACCCGAGGCGAGTGACCGGTAGCATTACCGGGATCCCGACACGGACCATCCACAACACACCCAAAAACGACGCCACCCTGCCGGGCAAAGGCGTAACCGAGAAGACGTCCTGAGGAGGACAACACAGTGGCGAAGGCAAAGTTCGAGCGGAGCAAGCCGCACGTCAACATCGGCACCATCGGTCACATCGACCATGGCAAGACGACGCTGACGGCCGCGATCTCCCGCGTGCTGCACGACCAGCTCCCCGACCTCAACGAGGCCTCGGCGTTCGACACGATCGACAAGGCTCCCGAGGAGAAGCAGCGCGGTATCACCATCTCGATCGCGCACATCGAGTACCAGACGGAGTCGCGTCACTACGCGCACGTCGACTGCCCGGGTCACGCTGACTACGTGAAGAACATGATCACCGGTGCGGCTCAGATGGACGGCGCGATCCTCGTGGTCGCCGCCACCGACGGCCCGATGCCGCAGACGAAGGAGCACGTCCTCCTGGCCCGCCAGGTCGGCGTCCCCTACATCGTCGTCGCGCTCAACAAGGCCGACATGGTCGACGACGAGGAGATCATGGAGCTCGTCGAGATGGAGGTCCGCGAGCTGCTGTCCTCCTACGAGTTCCCGGGCGACGACGTCCCGGTCGTCAAGGTCTCGGCGCTCAAGGCGCTTGAGGGCGACGCCAAGTGGGGCGAGTCGATCATGGAGCTCATGGGCGCCGTCGACTCCTACATCCCCGAGCCGGAGCGTGACCTCGACAAGCCGTTCATGATGCCCGTCGAGGACGTCTTCACGATCACCGGTCGTGGCACCGTCGTCACCGGTCGTATCGAGCGCGGCATCCTCAACGTCAACGAGGAGGTCGAGATCGTCGGTATCCGCGAGGAGAAGACCACGACCACCGTCACCGGCATCGAGATGTTCCGCAAGCTCCTGGACGAGGGTCGTGCGGGCGAGAACGTCGGTCTGCTCCTTCGTGGCACCAAGCGCGAGGACGTCGAGCGCGGGCAGGTCATCTGCAAGCCGGGCTCGATCACCCCGCACACCGAGTTCGAGGCGCAGGTCTACATCCTGTCCAAGGAGGAGGGTGGCCGTCACACGCCGTTCTACGACTCCTACCGTCCGCAGTTCTACTTCCGGACCACCGACGTCACCGGCGTCGTCTCGCTGCCCGAGGGCACCGAGATGGTCATGCCCGGCGACAACACCGACATGAAGGTCGAGCTCATCCAGCCGATCGCCATGGAGGAGGGCCTGAAGTTCAACATCCGCGAGGGTGGCCGCACCGTCGGCGCCGGTCGCGTCACCAAGATCATCAAGTGATCTTGGGCTGACCTCGAGTCAGCAGCCACGCAGGGCCCGTCTCCCCGTCAGGGGAGGCGGGCCCTGCGTCGTGCTGGGCGTGGTTGTTCCCCGAGTGGGTCCCACGTTCCGCGTGGGCGGCGCGCCAGCGCCGTCTCGGATTCGACTGTTCCCTGAGGAGGCGCGCCAGCGCCGTCTCGGATCCGACTGTTCCCTGAGGAGGCGCGCCAGCGCCGTCTCGGATCCGACTGTTCCCTGAGGAGGCGCGCCAGCGCCGTCTCGAATCCGACTGTTCCCTGAGGAGGCGCGCCAGCGCCGTCTCGAATCCGACTGTTCCCTGAGGAGGCGCGCCAGCGCCGTCTCGAAGGGTTACGGTCGGCCCGCCTCGATCCACACGTGCGCGGGCAGGGTCCACCCGTCGGCCTCGAGTGCCGCCCTCAGAGCGGCACGGTTGTTCGTGGGGAGGCCGGCGGCGCGGTAGCGGGCGCGTCCCCGCTCGAGGTGGCTGCGGATGGTGGAGGTGCGCAGGGCGAGGATGCGGCCGATGTGCGCGGGGGAGTGCCCGCGCGAGGCGACGTAGAGGGTGAGCACCTGCAGCTCGCGGTCGGTCAGGGTCGTGACCGGTGCCGCGGCGGGGTCGACCCGCGCGTGGTGGGGGACGTGCCCGCCGCAGACGTCGCGGATGGTCTCGGCGACCTCGACGAGTCCCACGGTCGGCTCGATCCAGGCGACCGCGCCCTCGGCGGCCACCCGTCGGGCGAAGGGGGTCTCGCGCTCCGGGCCGATGATGATGGCCCGCGAGCCGAGGCGGCGCAGGGCGCGCACCTTGAGCGGCAGGGGCACGTGGTCGTCGAGCAGGGCGTCCAGCACGACGAAGGGGCCCGTGAAGTCCCACTCCTCCTGGAAGTGCACCCACGAGTGGACAGCGGTCGTCACGCGCAGGGGCCGCTCTCCGCGGCGCAGCTCGTGACGCAGGGCCGTCGTGACGATGGGGGAGGTGTGGACCAGGTCCAGCCGGATCGAGGTGGGCATCGGGCACGATGGTGGCATGTCCGTGCCTCCCGTGGTCTCCGTGTGGTCGCCCTGGCGGTTGCACGCGGACTCCGTGGTCGTCGTGCTCGACGAGCACGGGATCCGAGCGCAGGTCGTCGACGACCCGGTGGCGGCGGCCGGTCTGCTCGTCGCGAGCGCGATGGCAGCCGATCAGGGGCAGATGATGCGCGAACGGGCGAGCGCGGGCCGGTCGACGATCGTCTGGGGAGGGACCCTTCCGCCGCCGCGGATCGCTGAGCTGCGTGATGCCGGGGCGCTGACCTACGTGTCGATGCTGCACGCACCCAGCGAGCTCGTCGCTGTCGTCTCGGAGGTGCTGTCCGGTGGAGACGTGCCGTGGACCGACGCGGCCGGGCCGCTCCCGACGTTGACGGAGCGCGAGCAGGGCGTGGCTCGTGCCTATCTCGTCGACCACGCCGACCGCACCCGTGCCCAGGTGGCGCAGATCCTGGGCATCAGTGACCGCACGCTCAAGGTGCACATCGCCAACATCAGGACCAAGGCCGGGCACCGGGGGACCCATACCCGGGAGGGGCTGCGGCGGGCGCTGACCGTTCGCGCGTGGTTGGACTAGTCCTTTTGAGGGCATTTGGTCGCAGGTGAGTCAGGTCTTCCTAGGATCGTGCGTGGCAGCTCGACAGGGGGCTGCCATGGGGAGGAACCCACTCACGTGTCGTGCCGTGCGACGTGCCCGGTGCGCCCTGCACGCGCCTGTCCGCAGAGAGACTGTCATGACTCAGCACATCACGACCACTGGCCCGTCCCGCCGCTCCATCGCGAAGGGCGCCGCCTGGGCCGTCCCGGCCGTCACCGTCGCAGCCGCTGCGCCATCGCTCGCCGCGTCGACGGTTGACTGCACCGACCCGGTCAACTGGCAGAACAACATCAGCCTGCAGGCTGGCTGCCTCATCTCCGTGGCTGGCGCGAATGTCGGGGCTGGCTGGACCGTGACCAACACCGCGACCGGCGCGAACGCCTGTGCCATCCCCGCGGGCGCAACCTTCACCGAGCGCATCTGGGTCCCCTCTTCGGGGGTAGCGTCGGATGTCACCCGGGCGGCAATCCTCAGCACCTTCAAGCTAACCCTGACGATCACCGGTCTCCCGACCGCGCTTTTCGACTCCTTCACGCAGTCCGGCTGGGACCCGACTTTGGGCTCCAGTGTGACGACGATCAACGGTACGCGCGCGCTCCAGGCCACCCGCACCCTGACGCTCAAGGCTCCCCTCGCGCCTGGCGCGTCGGTCACCTACGGGACCATCCTTAACCCCAACGTCTTGGACCTCAACCGCTACGACCTGACGTCCCCGGGTGGCGTCCAGACCACCGGTCTCACGGGCGCGATCCTGGGTGGCTGCAGCTGACCTGCGACGCCAACGCCGAAGGGCGGTCCCGATGTAGCCGGGACCGCCCTTCGTCGTTTTCGGGTTTCTGCCCTCAGATCTCCGAGATCGTCGTCCGCGCCAGCCGTCGCCCGGCCAGGGCGGCACCCGCGACGAGCACGACGAGCGCGGCCGGGGCGGCGAACCACGGCGACGGGTGGGCCTGGAGGCCGAGCCCCGCGTGGAGGATACTCCCGCCGAAGGCCCGCGCGGACAGGTATTCGGCCGGGTCGAGCACCGACGTGAGCAGGGCCTCCCAGACGAGCCAGTAGAGCAGGCACCCGGTGACGCTGCGCTTGACGAGCAGCGCGAGCAGGGCGAAGGCACCCGTGTAGGCGATGGCCGAGACCGTGCCGCCGAGGAGGGCGCTCCACCACAGGTCGCCGTCGACCCCGACCATGATGAGCGCGGCGAGAGCCATCGGCACCACGGCGAAGAGCACCGAGCTGGCGAGGATGACGAGCATCTTGCTCGCGACGATCACCCACCGCGGGATCGGCTTGCTCAGCAGGTAGATGATCGACCCGTCGTCGATCTCCGAGGTGATGAGCGTCGTCGTGCCGATGAGCGTGACGACGGGGACGACGACCCCGATGCCGAAGGTGCGCACGAGGTCGAGCGGCACGCCGGTCGGGTCGAGCGGGCCGGTCGGGGCGAGCCGGATGAGCAGTGCGAGCCCGAGCAGTGCGCCCGCCATCGCGACGAGGACGAGGACCCGCACGCGCCCCAGCAGGGAGCGCAGGGCCAGACGGATGATCGCGGGACTCATCGGCTCACCAGGTATCCGAAGATGCTCTCGAGCGACTCGTCGGTCGGCGTCAGCTCGAAGATGCGGATGTCGTGCTCCCGGGCCACCCGGGGAGCGGTGCGGGCGAAGCCGCCGAAGTCGTCGGCCTCGAGCTCGAGGTACCGGTCGCCGTGCAGCCGTACCCCGCGCACGCTCGAGCCGGCGAGCAGGGCGGCGGCGAGGGCCCGGTTGTCGCTGCTGCGGATGCGGTACTGGTTGGGCCGGTCGGTCATGAGCCGGCGGATCTCGGTGCGGTCGCCCGAGGCCGCGTGCCGCCCGGAGACGATGACCTCGATCTGCCCGGCGAGCGACTCGACCTCCTCGAGGATGTGCGAGCTGAAGACGATCGTGCGGCCCTGCGCTGCGTAGTCGGCGAGGAGGGTCGCCATCGAGTGACGCTGGATCGGGTCCATGCCGTTGAAGGGCTCGTCGAGCAGCAGCACCGGCGGGTCGTGGACGAGCGCCGAAGCCATCTTGACCCGCTGCCGCATGCCCTTGCTGAAGGTCGCGACCGGTCGGTCGGCCGCCCCCTCGAGGTCGACGAGCCGGATCGCGTGGTCGGTCGCGGCCCGCGCCGACGAAAGCTGGTGCAGGTCGGCGTTGAGCCGGACGAACTGGCGGGCGGTGAGGAAGTCGTAGACCGACTCCTGCACGGGCACCAGCCCGATCTGCCGGTACGTCCCCGTGTCCTGACGAAGGGGGTGACCGTCCAGTGTCGCGGTGCCCGCGGAGGGCGCGAGCAGCCCGGCCATGATCGACAGGATCGTCGACTTGCCGGCGCCGTTGGGCCCGAGCAGACCGGTGATGCCGGGACCGACGTCCATCGTCACGTCGTTGACGGCGACGACGTTGCCGAACCAGCGGCTCACGGACCCCAGGTGCAGCGTGCTCACAGCGAGGCCACCGATCGCATCCGGGCGACGAGCGCGGCGGTGGGCACGGCCGCCCACGCGACGCACACGAGGACCGCGAGGGGGACGTACCACCCTTCGGGCTGGGGGAGGGTCGCATTGGCCGGCGGATCGCCGAAGAGGCCGGAGACCAGCTCGGCGACCGCGGTGAAGGGGTGGGCCGAGGCGACGAGCTGGCCGATGCCGTCGCGCTGCAGCTCGAAGGTGATGGCCAGCGCCATCGTGATCATCGCGGAGGGGACCATGAGCACGACGATGATCGCGGCGAGCGCGAGACCGGACTTCGTCGCGAGGGTCGAGACGAGCGCCGAGACCGCGGCGAGCACGAGGGAGAGCACGGCGACGCCGACGAGGGCGGCGCCGAAGCGCTTCGCGTGAAGACCGGTGTCCACCCCCGTCGAGAGCGCGCAGGCGAACCACACGAGCATCGGCGTGATGATGACGAGGAAGATCGCCGTCGTCAGCGCCGCCAGGCGGGTGAGCACGAAGCGGGTCCGCGAGACCGGCCGGGCGAAGTACAGGACGATCGTGCGGTAGCGCAGGTCCCGGGCGAAGAGCACCGGCGCCTGGGTCGCGACGAAGATCGTGATGAGCAGCTGGGTCCAGTAGGGGTAGCCGAAGTAGTTGGACGGAGCCGTGCCCATGCCCGCCGGGGCCTGGGCCGCCTGGATGCTCAGCGCGCCGAGCACGACGGCGGGCAGCGCCATGAGGGCGATCGTCAACCACGGCATGATCTTGGCCTTGCCCGAGCGGCCGATGCCGAAGGCCTGCGCCACGGAGTTGCGGTAGAGCTCGAGGGTGATGGCGCCGTCGCCGAGACGGCCGCCGCGAAATCCGCGGTAGCCGAGGTCGTGGATGACGCTGCGCGGGGGAGAAGTCATGCGTGTGGTCCTCCGGGGTGGGCGGTGACGGCCGACGAAGGGGGAGCGTGGAAGACCTCGTCGAGGGTGTGGCGCCGCTCCTGCACGCGCACGAGCCCCAGGTCGAGGTCGACGGCCGCGTCGCGGACGGCGTCGAGGTCCTCGGGGCGCTCGATGCGTACCTCGACGTCGGGGCCGGCGGGCCAGGCGGTGACCCCCCGGTCGAGCAGCGCCTGCCCGAGGGCCCGGTCGCTGCCGGGCGGGCCGAGCACCTCGACGACGACAGTGCCCGTGCTCTGGGTGAGGTCCGAGGTGCGCGACGCGCGCAGCAGTCGGCCGCTGTCGAGCACGACGATGCTGTCGGCGGTGCGCTCGAGCTCGCCGAGCAGGTGGCTCGTCACGACGACGGAGATGCCGAAGTCGGCGTGGACCCGGGCGATGAGGTCGAGCATGTCGTCGCGGGCCCGGGGGTCGAGCCCGCTCGTCGGCTCGTCGAGGAAGACGAGCGCCGGGTCGTGGACGAGGGCCTGGGCGAGCTTGGCCCGTTGCTTCATGCCGGTGGAGTAGCCGCCCATGGCCCGATGGCGCTCCTCGTCGAGGCCGACGTGCCGCAGCACGTCGGAGGCTCGCTCGCGGCTAACCTGACGGGGCAACCCGGACATGAGCGCCATGTGGAGGACGAAGTCCGCGGCGCTGACGTCCGCGGGCAGGCAGTCGTGCTCGGGCATGTACCCGACGAGGGCGCGGACGTCCCTGCCGTCGGACCCGGGATCGCGGCCGAGGACCTCGACGGTGCCGGCGGTGGCCGGCAGCAGGCCGAGGAGGATCTTGATGAGCGTCGACTTGCCGGCGCCGTTGACGCCCACGACGCCGGTGATGCCGGGGTCGACCCGCAGGGTGAGCGCGTCGAGCGCGCTCACCGGGCCGTAGCGCTTGCTCAGGTGGTCGGTGACGACGACCGGCCGGTGCTCGGTCACGCTGCCCCTCCTCGTCGGTGGTCCCGGCTCCCCGTGTGCCGGACGCAGTCACACCCTAACCAGCCGGCGCGGACGCGCCGTGACCTGACGATCACGGCGCGGGGGACCCCCTTCGCCATAGGCTGGGGGAGCCCGCCCCACCCGACCACGGAGACGCGACGCCACATGGCCAACGACGAGAGCACCGCGACCGAGGACCTCGCCCCCGAGGAGGAGGGCCTCGACGAGGAGGTCAAGCCCTCCATCCGAGAGATGAAGAAGCGCGGCTGGACCATGGCCGTCAAGCGCGCGATCAAGGAGTTCAGCGCCGACGGGTGCACCGACCTCGCCGCCGCCCTCACCTACTTCTCCGTCCTGTCGATCTTCCCGGCGCTGCTGGCGCTCGTCTCGATCATCGGCCTCGTCGGCGACCCGCAGGAGACCAAGCAGACCCTGCTCGACGTCATCGGCCAGCTCGGCCAGGGCAGCGTCGTCGACACCCTCGAGGGGCCCATCGACCAGATGGTCAACAGCTCGGGTGCCGGCTTCGGCCTCGTCATCGGTATCGCCGGCGCGCTGTGGTCAGCCTCGGGGTACGTCGGCGCCTTCGGCCGGGCCCTCAACAAGATCTACGAGGTGCCGGAGGGGCGCGGCTTCATCAAGCTGCGCCCGATGCAGCTCGTCGTCACTGCGGTCCTGCTCGTCATGGCCGCAGCGATCATCCTGTCCGTCGCCGTGAGCGGTGAGCTGGCCCGCGCCATCGGCAACACCATCGGCCTCGGCGACGCCGCCGTCATGACGTGGAACATCGCCAAGTGGCCGGTCATCCTGCTCGTCGTCATCTTCATGGTCGGCCTGCTCTACTGGGCGACGCCCAACGTGCAGCAGCCGAAGTTCCGCTGGCTCACCCCCGGCGCCGCCGTCGCCATCGTCGTGGCGATCCTCGCCTCGGTGGCCTTCGGCTTCTACGTCTCCAACTTCGGCTCCTACAACAAGACCTACGGCTCCCTCGCCGGCGTCATCGTCTTCCTGCTCTGGCTGTGGATCCTCAACAACGTGCTGCTCCTCGGCGCCGAGCTGGACTCCGAGATCGAGCGATCCCGCCAGCTGCAGGCCGGCATGGCGGCCGAGGAGGACCTGCTGCTGCCCCTGCGGGACACGACGAAGTCCGATGCGGCGGAGGAGGCGCAGGTCGAGGTCGTCGAGGAGGCCCGCTCGTTGCGCATCCAGGGCCTGAAGGACCAGGGTCGATCCACGGCGGACCTCGCCGACCAGGACTAGTCAAGGACCGCCCCGCCCCGATTTGGACTGGGCCTGCAGCCTCTGGCACACTAGTCAGGTTGCTTGTTGAGCGGTGACGCCTCGATCGGCCTTTGCCACGATCGGGTGTGTTTCCGACACGCTGATGACAACGCATCGAACCGCTTCGGGCGGGGCGACACATCGGCAGCCACAGCACGATCCGGGTGATCCGGGTCGACGACCAGACCGACGACCTGCCCTTTGGCACGTCGTCGGGCTGCGGAGCGGGTGCGACACACCCGACCGCGTGGGTCGGAGGCCGGGCAGCCGACCAGAGACCAGGCAAGACGGCGAGAGAGAGACGGACACACAGATGGCGGGACAGAAGATCCGCATCCGGTTGAAGTCGTATGACCACGAGGTCATCGACAACTCGGCGCGAAAGATCGTCGACACCGTGACCCGTGCCGGCGCAACGGTGGTGGGCCCCGTCCCGCTGCCGACGGAGAAGAACGTGTTCTGCGTCATCCGTTCGCCGCACAAGTACAAGGACAGCCGCGAGCACTTCGAGATGCGCACCCACAAGCGCCTCATCGACATCATCGACCCGACGCCCAAGGCCGTCGACTCGCTGATGCGCCTCGACCTCCCGGCTGACGTCAACATCGAGATCAAGCTCTGATCCGGGAGAGACGAGAAATGACCACCACTGCCACCAAGACCGTCAAGGGCGTGCTCGGCGAGAAGCTCGGCATGACGCAGGTCTGGGACGAGGAGAACCGTCTCGTCCCGGTCACCGTCATCCAGGCCGGCCCGTGCGTCGTGACCCAGGTCCGCAACGTCGAGACCGACGGCTACGACGCCGTCCAGATCGCCTACGGCGCCATCGACCCCCGCAAGGTCAACCAGCCCAAGAGCGGCCACTTCGCCAAGGCCGGTGCCACCCCGCGTCGCCACCTCGTCGAGCTCCGCACCGCGGACGCCTCCGAGTACACCCTCGGCCAGGAGGTGACCGTCGAGCTGTTCGAGAACGGCCAGTCCATCGACGTCACCGGCACCACCAAGGGCAAGGGCTTCGCCGGTGTCATGAAGCGTCACGGCTTCGCCGGTGTCAGCGCCTCCCACGGTGCCCACCGCAACCACCGCAAGCCCGGCTCGATCGGTGGCTGCGCCACCCCGGGTCGTGTCTTCAAGGGCATGCGCATGGCCGGCCGCATGGGCGGCGTGCGCCAGACCACCCAGAACCTCACGATCCACGCCGTGGACGCCGAGAAGGGCCTGCTGCTCGTCAAGGGCGCCGTCCCCGGCCCCCGCGGCGGCGTCGTCCTCGTCCGCACCGCGGTGAAGGGAGCCTGACGTGCCGACCATCGACATCATCAGCCCGCAGGGTGCCGCCACCGGTACCGTCGAGCTGCCCGCCGAGATCTTCGACGTGGCGGTCAACGTCCCGCTGATCCACCAGGTCGTCGTCGCCCAGCTCGCCGCCGCGCGCCAGGGCACGCACGCGACCAAGACCCGCGCCGACGTGCGCGGTGGTGGCCGCAAGCCGTACCGCCAGAAGGGCACCGGCCGCGCCCGTCAGGGCTCGACCCGTGCGCCGCAGTTCGCCGGCGGTGGCACCGTCCACGGCCCGCAGCCGCGTGACTACGGTCAGCGCACCCCCAAGAAGATGAAGGCCGCCGCCCTGCGCGGTGCCCTCTCCGACCGGGCGCGTCACGGCCGCATCCACGTGCTCAGCGCGCTCGTCGAGGGCGACACCCCCTCGACGAAGTCCGTCGCCTCCGTCCTCGGTGGCCTGAGCGAGCGCAAGAACCTGCTCGTCGTCATCGAGCGCGGCAACGAGTCCGCGTGGAAGTCCGTGCGCAACCTCGCCGACGTCCACGTCCTCGCGGCCGACCAGCTCAACACGTACGACGTGCTGTGCGCCGACGACATCGTCTTCACCCAGGCGGCTCTCGAGGCCTTCCTCGCCGGCCCCGCGCCCAAGACTGCAGAGGAGGCGTCCAAGTGACTGAGTCCATCTCGAATGCGTCCCAGCTCAAGGACCCGCGCGACATCCTGATCCGTCCCGTCGTGTCGGAGAAGTCGTACGGCCTGCTCGACGAGGGGAAGTACACCTTCATCGTCGACCCGCGGGCCAACAAGACCGAGATCAAGATCGCCGTCGAGCAGATCTTCGACGTCAAGGTCGACTCCGTGCACACGATGAACCGTGTCGGCAAGGCCCGACGCACGCGGTTCGGCACCGGTAAGCGCAAGGACACGAAGCGCGCGATCGTCACCCTCCGCGAGGGCACGATCGACATCTTCGGCGGCCAGGGCTGACGGAGAGGACAAGGAAGAATCCATGGGAATCCGTAAGTACAAGCCGACCACCCCGGGTCGTCGCGGCAGCTCCGTCGCCGACTTCGTCGAGGTCACGCGCTCCACGCCCGAGAAGTCGCTGGTCCGCCCGCTGACCAAGTCCGGTGGCCGCAACTCCACCGGTCGCATCACCACCCGTCACATCGGTGGTGGCCACAAGCGCGCCTACCGCGTCATCGACTTCCGTCGCCACGACAAGGACGGCATCCCGGCGAAGGTCGCTCACATCGAGTACGACCCCAACCGCACCGCCCGCATCGCGCTGCTGCACTACGCCGACGGCGAGAAGCGCTACATCCTGGCGCCGAACAAGCTCGCGCAGGGCACCGTCATCGAAAACGGCCCGTCCGCCGACATCAAGGTGGGCAACAACCTGCCGCTGCGCAACATCCCGAACGGTACGACGATCCACGCGGTGGAGCTTCGTCCCGGCGGCGGCGCCAAGCTGGCCCGCTCCGCGGGTGCCAGCATCCAGCTGCTCGCCAAGGAGGGGCCGTACGCCACGCTGCGCATGCCCTCCGGTGAGGTCCGTCGCGTCGACGTGCGCTGCCGCGCCACCGTCGGTGAGGTCGGCAACGCCGAGCAGTCGAACATCAACTGGGGCAAGGCCGGCCGCATGCGGTGGAAGGGCAAGCGCCCGACCGTCCGTGGTGTCGTCATGAACCCGGTCGACCACCCGCACGGTGGTGGCGAGGGCCGGACCTCCGGTGGCCGTCACCCCGTCTCGCCCTGGGGCAAGCCCGAGGGCCGTACCCGGCGTCCCGGCAAGGCGAGCGACAAGCTCATCGTCCGTCGCCGCCGCACCGGCAAGAAGCGCTGATAGGAGCCTTTGGACATGCCTCGTAGTTTGAAGAAGGGCCCCTTCATCGACGACCACCTTCAGAAGAAGGTCGACGTCCAGAACGAAGCGGGCACCAAGAACGTCATCAAGACCTGGTCGCGCCGTTCGGTGATCTCGCCGGACATGCTCGGCCACACCTTCGCCGTGCACGACGGCCGCAAGCACGTCCCGGTGTTCGTCACCGAGGCGATGGTCGGCCACAAGCTCGGCGAGTTCGCACCGACCCGCACCTTCCGCGGTCACGTGAAGGACGACAAGAAGGGACGTCGTCGCTGATGCCTGCCACCGAGACCACCGAGCAGGAGGCGCTGTTCGCCCGCGCCTCCGCGCGCCACGTCCGCGTCACCCCGCAGAAGGCGCGTCGTGTCGTCGACATGATCCGCGGCAAGGACACGCAGACCGCGATCGCGACCCTGCAGTTCGCGCCCCAGGGTGCTGCCGAGCCGACCCTCAAGGTCCTCAACAGCGCCATCGCCAACCTGCGCGTCAAGGCCGACGAGGCTGGGGAGCCCTTCGACGAGCGCAACCTCGTCATCTCCTCCGCCTTCGTCGACGAGGGCCCGACGATGAAGCGTTTCCGTCCGCGGGCCCAGGGCCGCGCCGGCCGGATCAACAAGCGCACCAGCCACATCACCGTCCTCGTGACGAGCAAGCCTGAGAAGGCCGCGAAGGGAGGGACCCGCTGATGGGTCAGAAGATCAACCCGCACGGCTTCCGTCTGGGCATCACCACCGACCACAAGAGCCGCTGGTTCGCCGACTCCAACAAGGAGGGTCAGCGCTACCGCGACTACGTCAAGGAAGACGTCGCGATCCGCAAGCTCATGTCCACGGGCATGGAGCGCGCCGGCATCGCCCGCGTCGAGATCGAGCGCACCCGCGACCGCGTCCGTGTGGACATCCACACCGCGCGTCCGGGCATCGTCATCGGTCGCCGTGGCGCCGAGGCCGACCGCATCCGCGGTGAGCTCGAGAAGCTCACGGGCAAGCAGGTCCAGCTGAACATCCTCGAGGTCAAGAACCCCGAGGTGGAGGCCCAGCTCGTCGCCCAGGGCATCGCCGAGCAGCTCGCTGCTCGCGTCACCTTCCGTCGCGCCATGCGCAAGGGCATGCAGTCCTCCCTTCGCGCCGGCGCCAAGGGCATCCGGATCCAGTGCTCCGGCCGCCTCGGTGGTGCCGAGATGTCGCGCTCCGAGTTCTACCGCGAGGGTCGCGTGCCGCTGCACACCCTCCGCGCGAACATCGACTACGGCTTCTACGAGGCCCGCACGACCTTCGGTCGCATCGGCGTCAAGGTCTGGATCTACAAGGGCGACATGACCGAGAAGGAGTTCGCGGCCCAGCAGGCGACCGCTGCTCCGCGTGGTCGTGGCCCGCGTCGCGACCGCGACGACCGTCCCGCCCGCGCCCGTCGCGGCGACCGCAACGAGGGCCAGGCCCAGGCCGCCCCCGCTGAGGCTCCCGCCGCCGAGGCGCCGGCCAAGACCGAGGGAGAGTCCTGAGATGTTGATCCCCCGACGGGTCAAGCACCGCAAGCAGCACCACCCCAAGCGCTCCGGCATGGCGAAGGGCGGCACCACCGTCGCCTTCGGTGACTACGGCCTCCAGGCGCTCGCGCCGGCCTACGTGACCAACCGTCAGATCGAGGCCGCGCGTATCGCCATGACGCGCTACATGAAGCGTGGCGGCAAGGTCTGGATCAACATCTACCCGGACCGTCCGCTCACCAAGAAGCCGGCTGAGACCCGCATGGGTTCCGGTAAGGGCTCGCCCGAGTGGTGGGTCGCCAACGTCAAGCCCGGCCGGATCATGTTCGAGATCTCCGGCGTGGACGAGGAGACCGCTCGCGAGGCCATGCGCCTGGCGATGCACAAGCTGCCGATGAAGTGCCGCTTCGTCGTGCGTGAGGGTGGTGGCAACTGATGGCAGTCGGATCCAAGGACCTGACCCCGGTCGAGCTGCGTGAGCTGACCGACGACCGTCTGGTCGACGAGCTGCGCAAGGCCAAGGAGGAGCTGTTCAACCTCCGCTTCCAGTCGGCCACCGGCCAGCTCGAGAGCCACGGCCGCCTGCGTGCGGTCCGCAAGGACATCGCCCGGATCTACACCGAGATGCGCGAGCGCGAGCTCGGGATCGGTGAGTCCAAGTGAGCGAGAACGTGAAGGAAGAGACTGTGACCACCTCCGAGCGCAACGACCGCAAGACGCGCCGCGGCTACGTCGTCAGCGACAAGATGGACAAGACCGTCGTCGTCGAGGTCGAGGACCGCGTCAAGCACGCCCTCTACGGCAAGGTCATGCGCAAGACCTCCAAGGTCAAGGCGCACGACGAGGACAACAGCGCCGGTATCGGCGACCTGGTCCTCATCATGGAGACCCGTCCGCTGTCGTCCAGCAAGCGCTGGCGCATCGTCGAGATCCTCGAGAAGGCCAAGTAAGGCCACCCCGGTCGCGAAGGGGGCACCAGCCCCCTTCGCCCGGACGAAGACCACATCAGTTCGGCCAGGCTCGCCACGGCGAGAACCAGCACGACGACAGGAGTGAGAAGTGATCCAGCAGGAGTCGCGACTGCGCGTCGCCGACAACACCGGTGCCAAGGAGATCCTGTGCATCCGTGTGCTCGGTGGCTCCGGCCGCCGGTATGCCGGCATCGGCGACACCATCGTCGCCACCGTCAAGGACGCCATCCCGGGTGGCAACGTCAAGAAGGGCGATGTCGTCAAGGCCGTCATCGTCCGCACCACCAAGGAGCGTCGTCGTAACGACGGGTCCTACATCAAGTTCGACGAAAACGCCGCCGTCATCCTCAAGGCCGACGGCGAGCCGCGCGGGACGCGCATCTTCGGCCCGGTCGGTCGCGAGCTGCGCGACAAGAAGTTCATGAAGATCGTCTCGCTCGCACCGGAGGTGATCTGATCCATGGCAAAGCTCAAGATCAAGAAGGGCGACCTCGTCCAGGTCCTGTCCGGCAAGGACAAGGGCCTGCAGGGCAAGGTCATCTCGGTCAACACCGAGACGCAGCGCGTCGTGGTCGAGGGTGTCCAGCGGGTCACCCGCCACACCAAGGCCGGCTTCGGCGGTCAGGCCGGTGGCCTGGTCGTCTCCGAGGCGCCGATCCACGTGAGCAACGTGGCGATCGTCGACCCCGAGGACAACAAGCCGACCCGCATCAAGACCCGCGTCGAGACCGTCGAGCGCGACGGTCGCACCAAGGCGAGCCGCACCCGCGTCGCGGGTCGCTCGGGCAAGGACCTCTGAGATGACTGACACCATCGAGACCCCGGCCGTCGAGGCCCCGCGTCTGAAGGCCACCTACGCCGACAAGGTCGTCCCCGCGCTGCAGGAGCAGTTCGGGTACGGCAACGCGATGCAGGTTCCCCGCGTCGTCAAGGTCGTCGTCAACATGGGCGTCGGCGACGCCGCGAAGGACAGCAAGCTGATCGAGGGCGCGATCCGCGACCTGACCGCCATCACCGGTCAGAAGCCGCAGGTCACCAAGGCCCGCAAGTCCATCGCGCAGTTCAAGCTGCGCGAGGGCATGCCGATCGGTTGCCACGTCACCCTGCGCGGTGCGCGCATGTGGGAGTTCCTCGACCGCCTCACCGCGGTCGCGCTGCCCCGCATCCGTGACTTCCGTGGCCTGAGCCCGAAGCAGTTCGACGGCAACGGCAACTACACCTTCGGTCTGACCGAGCAGTCGATGTTCCACGAGATCGACCAGGACAAGATCGATCGCGTCCGCGGTATGGACATCACCGTGGTCACCACTGCGACGAACGACGACGAGGGCCGCGCGCTGCTCAAGCAGCTGGGCTTCCCCTTCAAGGAGAACTGACATGGCGAAGACCGCCCTGATCAACAAGGCGAACAAGAAGCCGAAGTTCAAGGTCCGCGGCTACACGCGGTGCCAGCGCTGCGGCCGGCCCCACTCGGTCTACCGCAAGTTCGGCCTGTGCCGTGTGTGCCTGCGTGAGATGGCGCACCGCGGCGAGCTCCCCGGCGTGACGAAGTCCAGCTGGTGACCCACCGGGGGTCCGGCCGCCGGCAGGACCCCGCTGCGACACCCGTCGCACCAACCCCACGAACCGTTCTACATCGAAGGTCGCTCCGCTCCAGGAGGGAAACCGCGATGAGAGAGGGCAGGCAGAGCCCATGACCATGACCGACCCGATTGCGGACATGCTGACCCGCGTCCGGAACGCCAACTCGGCGCACCACGACGAGGTCTCCATGCCGTACTCCAAGCTCAAGTCGCACATCGCGGAGATCCTCCAGGCGGAGGGTTTCATCGCGGGCTGGACCGTCGAGGAGGCGACCGTCGGCAAGACGCTGACGATCAACCTCAAGTACGGCCCCAACCGTGAGCGTTCCATCGCGGGCGTGCGCCGGGTGTCCAAGCCCGGTCTGCGCGTCTACGCGAAGTCCACCAACCTGCCGAAGGTGCTCGGCGGCCTGGGCGTGGCGATCATCTCCACGTCCTCCGGCCTCCTCACCGACAAGCAGGCCGCAACCAAGGGTGTGGGCGGGGAAGTCCTCGCCTACGTCTGGTAAGGGGAAGCAGACATGTCGCGAATCGGACGACTCCCGGTCGCCATCCCCAGCGGTGTCGACATCGCCATCGAGGGCCAGACCGTCAAGGTCAAGGGCCCCAAGGGCGAGCTGCAGATCAACGTGACCGAGCCGATCACGGTCTCCCAGACCGACAACGGCATCGAGGTCGCGCGCCCGGACGACGAGCGCGAGTCGCGCTCGCTGCACGGCCTGACCCGCAGCCTCATCAACAACATGGTCGTCGGTGTCACCGAGGGCTACGAGAAGAAGCTCGAGATCCACGGCACGGGTTACCGCGTGCAGAACAAGGGCGGTTCGCTCGAGTTCGCGCTCGGCTACAGCCACCCGATCACCGTCGAGGCCCCCGAGGGGATCAGCTTCAACGTCGAGAACCCCACGCGCTTCAGCGTCCAGGGCATCGACAAGCAGCTCGTCGGCGAGACGGCTGCCAACATCCGCAAGCTCCGCCGTCCCGACCCGTACAAGGGCAAGGGTGTCCGGTACGAGGGCGAGCACATCCGTCGCAAGGTCGGAAAGGCTGGTAAGTAAGCCATGGCCAAGATCATCAAGCGTGCCAAGGGCAAGAGCGCCGCGCGCGGCCGTCGCCACCTGCGCCTGCGCAAGAAGGTCAACGGGACCGCGCTGCGGCCCCGTCTGGTCGTCAGCCGCAGCAGCCGCCACGTCTTCGTCCAGGTCGTCGACGACACGGTCGGCAAGACCGTCGCGTCCGCGTCGACCATGGAGGCCGACGTGCGTGCCCTCGAGGGTGACAAGACCGACCGGGCCAAGAAGGTCGGTCAGCTCGTCGCCGAGCGTGCCAAGGCCACCGGCGTCGACGCGGTCGTCTTCGACCGCGGCGGCAACCGGTACCACGGCCGCGTCGCCGCCATCGCGGACGGCGCGCGCGAAGGGGGTCTGACGCTGTGATGCAGACCCTGAACGTCGAGAAGAGGAACATCTGATGCCCGGACCCCAGCGTCGAGGCGCCGGTGCCGCAGGCACCAACGAGCGCTCCAACAACGACCGTCGCGACAACCGCGGTGGTGGCCGTGACCGTCGTGACGGTGGCCGCGACCGCAACGAGAGCCAGTTCCTCGAGCGTGTCGTGACCATCAACCGTGTCGCCAAGGTCGTCAAGGGTGGTCGTCGCTTCAGCTTCACCGCCCTGGTCGTCGTCGGTGACGGTGACGGCACCGTCGGTGTCGGCTACGGCAAGGCCAAGGAGGTCCCGGCCGCGATCGCCAAGGGTGTCGAGGAGGCGAAGAAGAACTTCTTCACCGTCCCGCGCATCCAGGGCACGATCCCGCACCCCATCCAGGGTGAGGCCGCTGCCGGCGTCGTCATGCTCCGTCCGGCCTCCCCGGGTACCGGTGTCATCGCCGGTGGTCCGGTGCGCGCCGTCCTCGAGTGCGCCGGCATCCACGACGTGCTGTCCAAGAGCCTCGGCTCGGACAACGCGATCAACATCGTCCACGCGGCAGTCGAGGCCCTCAAGGGCCTCGAGCGTCCGGAGGCCGTCGCGGCTCGCCGCGGTCTGCCCCTGGACGAGGTCGCCCCGGCAGCCATGCTGCGCGCCCAGGCCGCTGGTCGCGCCGAGGCCGCCGAGAAGGCAAAGGCGGGTGCGTGATGGCTCGACTCAAGGTGACCCAGACCCGTTCCGAGATCGGTGGCAAGCAGAACCAGCGGGACACGCTGCGCAGCCTCGGTCTGAAGCGCATCGGCGACGTCGTCGTCAAGGAGGACCGCCCGGAGATCCGTGGCATGGTCCAGACGGTTCGCCACCTGGTGACCGTCGAGGAGGTTGACTGATCATGGCTGACTCCAAGGCCACCCCCAACGAGGAGCAGGGCTCGACCCACGCCCTCAAGGTGCACCACCTGCGTCCGGCCCCCGGCGCCAAGACCGCGAAGACCCGTGTGGGTCGCGGTGAGGGCTCCAAGGGCAAGACCGCCGGTCGCGGTACCAAGGGCACGAAGGCCCGGTACCAGGTGCCGGAGCGCTTCGAGGGCGGTCAGACGCCGCTGCACATGCGTCTGCCCAAGCTCCGCGGCTTCAAGAACCCCTTCAAGGTCGACTACCAGGTCGTCAACCTCGACCGCATCGCCTCCCTCTTCCCGGAGGGTGGCAGCATCGGGGTCGACGAGCTCGTGGCGAAGGGAGCCGTCCGCGACGGCCACCCCGTCAAGGTGCTTGGCTCCGGCGAGATCACGGTGAAGGTCGACCTCACGGTCGACGCCTTCTCCGCGAGCGCCAAGGAGAAGATCGAGGCGGCCGGCGGCAGCATCACCGCGCGCTGACCCCCTTCGGTCCTGCAGTCGAGGCCGTCCCGTCACCGGGGCGGCCTCGACGCGTCTGCGGGGCCGGACCCGCCCGCAGGTGGTCGCCTCGCGACCACCTGCACACGGCAGGTATCGTCTGACAGGTTGTGCCGCCGCCGGCGGTCACCGCCCGCAGCTCACATCTGCACCCACGGCACCGTCCTGGAGGAACCCACGTGCTCTCCGTCTTCACCCGGGCATTCAAGACGCCCGACCTGCGGCGCAAGCTGCTCTTCACGCTGGGCATCATCGTGCTCTTCCGCCTCGGTTCCCACGTGCCGACCCCGAACGTCAACTACACGGCGGTCCAGGACTGCATCGCCGGTGCACGCCAGGACGCGGGCAACAACTTCCTCGGGATGGCCAACCTCTTCAGCGGTGGCGCGCTCCTGCAGCTGTCGATCTTCGCGCTGGGGATCATGCCGTACATCACGGCGAGCATCATCGTGCAGCTGCTCACCGTCGTCATCCCCCGCTTCGAGGCGCTGAAGAAGGAGGGGCAGCAGGGCCAGGCGAAGATGACGCAGTACACCCGGTACCTGACCATCGCCCTCGCCGTGCTCCAGTCGGCCACCTTCATCACCTTCGCCCGCAACCCCGCGGCCCTCTTCAACAACGCCGAGTGCGGGCCGATCCTCTACCGCGACTCGATGTTTTCCATCGTCCTCATGGTCCTGACGATGACGGCCGGCACCGGCCTGATCATGTGGCTCGGTGAGCTCGTCACGGACAAGGGCGTCGGCAACGGCATGTCCCTGCTGATCTTCACCTCGATCACCGCGACCTTCCCCAGCTCGCTCTGGGCGATCCAGCAGCGCGACGGCCGCTGGGACCTCTTCTTCCTCGTCATCGCGATCGGCTTCGTCATCATCGCCGCCGTCGTCTTCGTCGAGCAGAGCCAGCGCCGGATCCCGGTGCAGTACGCCAAGAAGATGGTCGGGCGCCAGATGTACGGCGGCACGTCGACGTACATCCCGATCAAGGTCAACATGGCCAACGTCATCCCGATCATCTTCGCCAGCTCGATGCTCGCGCTGCCGCAGATGATCGCCCAGTTCCAGTCCGACCCGGCGGGCAACAACCCCGGGTGGGTCGACTGGATCAACACCTACCTCGTGCGTGGAGACCACCCCATCTACATGGCGGTCTTCACGGCGATGATCCTCTTCTTCACCTTCTTCTACGTCTCGATCACCTTCAACCCGACCGAGGTGGCCGACAACATGAAGAAGTACGGGGGATTCATCCCCGGTATCCGCGCCGGGCGACCCACGGCCGAGTACCTCCAGTACGTGCTCACCCGCATCACCGTGCCGGGAGCCATCTACCTCGCTCTGATCTCGTTGATCCCGCTCGTCGCCTTCGTGTGGATCGGGGCCAACCAGGACTTCCCCTTCGGCGGTGCGTCTATCCTCATCATGGTGGGCGTCGGTCTGGAGACGGTGAAGCAGATCGAGTCCCAGCTCCAGCAACGCCACTACGAAGGATTCCTCCGCTGATGCGTCTCATCATCTTGGGCCCCCCCGGGGCCGGCAAGGGCACCCAGGCCACCCAGATCGCCGAGCACTACGGCATCCCTGCCATCTCCACGGGTGACATCTTCCGGGCCAACATCAAGAACGAGACCGAGCTCGGTCTCCAGGTCAAGGAGATCCTCGCGTCCGGCGGCTACGTCTCCGACGACATCACCAATGCGATCGTCGAGGCGCGCCTGGCCGAGGACGACGCCGCAGGTGGCTTCCTCCTCGACGGCTACCCGCGCACGACCGCGCAGGTCACCGCCCTCGACGCGATGCTCGCCAAGGGCGACCACTCGGTCGACAAGGTGCTCGAGCTCGTCGTCGACGACGAGGTCGTCGTCCAGCGCCTGCTCAAGCGGGCCGAGCTCGAGGGCCGCGCCGACGACACCGAGGAGGTCATCCGTGAGCGGATGGCCCTCTACCACCGCGAGACCAAGCCGCTGTCCGACGCATACGCGGAGCGCGGTCTCCTCGTGACCGTCGACGGCGAGGGCGAGGTCGACGAGGTCGCCGAGCGGATCGTCGCCGCGCTCGGGGCCTGAGCACTTGGCCCTCTTCGGCCGCGAGCGGGTCCGCCCGCGCACCCCGGACCAGCTCCGGGCGATGCGCGTGGCGGGCCTTCTCGTTGCCCGGACCCTCGAGATGCTGCGCGCCGAGGCGCGCGCCGGTGTGACGACCGCGCACCTGGATGCCCTCGCGGAGGACTTCATCCGCAGCGGGGGCGGGGTCCCCAACTTCCAGCTCGTGCCGGGCTACTCGCACACGCTGTGCACCTCCGTCGGGGACGAGATCGTCCACGGCATCCCGGGGGAGCGCGTCCTGCGAGAGGGTGACCTGCTGAGCATCGACTGCGGCGCCGAGGTCGAGGGGTGGAACGGCGACAGCGCCATCACCATCGTCGTGGGCGGTGACGACGCCGGTGACCCCGCGGCGGCTCGGCTGTCCGAGGTGACCCGCCGCTCGCTGTGGGCCGGCATCGCGGCCTTCCGCCCCGGTGGCGACCTCAACGACATCGGCGGTGGCGTCGAGGACTCGATCCGCTCCGACGCCCGGGCCGACGGTGTCGACTACGGCATCGTCGAGGACTACACCGGCCACGGCATCGGTGAGCACATGCACCTGCCACCCAATGTCCCCAACTACCGCGTGCGCGGCCGCACGCCGCAGACCCCCGTCGGGTCCACCCTGGCCATCGAGCCGATGGTCACCCTGGGCGACCAGGCCAACCACGTCCTCGACGACGAGTGGACCGTCGTCACCGACGACGGCCAGCCGGCGGCCCACTGGGAGCACTCGGTCGCGCTCACCGAGCGCGGCATCTGGGTGCTCACCGCCCTCGACGGCGGCGAGGCCGAGCTGACGGCGCGGGGCGCCCCCTTCGGCCCGCTGGACTGAGCAGAGGTCCCTTCGAGACGGCCGCGGGCGGCCTCCTCAGGGATCGGGGGGATGGCCGCGGGCGGCCTCCAGCAATCGGGGGGATGGCCGCGGGCGGCCTCCAGGGATCGGGGGATGGCCGCGGGCGGCCTCCTCAGGGAGCGCGTGGATGTGGTCCACGCGACGCTGGACACGCCAGTCGAGACCGGCCTCGCGTCGGTAGGGTGCGAAGTCAGTCATGCCATCGGCCCGTGGGCCGGTGACCGGGTCGACGAGGAGAGTTGCACGGATGTCCCTTCCCCCAGCACACGACGACGTGATGGGGCTCGCCGCAGGCTTCCCGGCGACGAGTCCTGACGCGTGGGCCGAGCTCGCCGCCGGCGTCGTCAACAAGTCCCGCCCCGACGACCGCAAGGTGGACGCGGCCGGCGCCCGCGAGGCCCTGTCGAGCCACCTGCCCGGTGGCATCGACATCGACCCGATCTACTGGCCGCAGCCGGGGGAGACCCTCGGCCTGCCGGGCGCGATGCCCTTCACCCGTGGCCGTGCGCCGCGTGACCCCGACGTCCCCTGGGACGTGCGCCAGCTGCACGACGACCCCGATGCCGCGACCAGCCGGCGGGCCGTCCTCGACGACCTCGAGCGGGGGGTCACCTCCGTGTGGGTGCACGTCGGTGCCGACGGCGTCGCGGCCGACGACCTGGCCGAGGTGCTCGCGGACGTCCAGGTCGACCTGGCTCCCGTCGTCGTCAGCTCGGCCGACGACCAGGCCACCGCGGCCGCCGCCCTCGTCTCCGTCTGGGAGGCGAAGGGAGTCGACGCCGCCACCGTGCGTGGCAGCCTCGGCCACGACCCCATCGGCCAGGTCGCCGTGCGCGGTGGCACCCCCGACCTCGCGCCGCTGGCCGATGCCGTCGCGACCTGCCGCGACCGCTTCACGAGCGCGCGGGCCATCACCGTCGACTCCCGCGTGCACCACGACGCGGGCGCGAGCGACCAGGACGAGATCGCCCTCGCCCTGGCGACCGCCCTCGACTACGTGCGCCACCTGTCCGAGGCGGGCGTCGAGCCGGCCGAGGCCTTCCGCCGCATCGACTTCCGTGTCGCCGCGACCGCCGACCAGTTCACGACGATCGCCAAGCTGCGCGCGCTGCGCCGCACCTGGGCCCGCGTCGGTGAGGTGCTCGAGGTCCCCGAGGCCGACCGCGGCGCGTGGGTCCACGCCGTGACCTCGTGGCGGATGCAGACCCGCACCGACCCGTGGGTCAACCTGCTGCGCGACACCATCGCCTGCTTCGCGGCCGCTGCCGGTGGCGCGGACGCCGTCACCGTCCTGCCCTACGACCACGCGCTCGGCCTGCCGACCGCCTTCTCGCGGCGGGTCGCCCGCAACACGCAGTCGCTGCTGGCCTCCGAGTCCAATGTCGCGCGGGTCGCCGACCCGGCGGGCGGCTCCGCCTACGTCGAGTCGCTCACCGACTCGCTCGCCCGCGCGGCGTGGGCCTGGTTCGGCGAGCTCGACGCCGCCGGTGGCGCCGCCGCGGCACTCGCGTCGGGTGTGGTCGCCGAGCGTCTGGCTGCCACCCGCACCGAGCGCGATGCCGCCCTGGCGACCCGCGCCCTGCCCCTCACCGGCACCTCGACCTTCCCCCTCGCGGGGGAGACCCTGCTGACCCGCACGCCGCGCACCGAGCCGACCGGCGGCCTGCCGCGTCGCCGCGACAGCGAGGTCTTCGAGGACCTGCGCGAGCGCACCGCCGCCGGCGACGTCAGCGTGCCGGTCATCGCCCTCGGCCCGGCCAAGGAGCACACCGCCCGCCTGACCTTCGTCACCAACCTCCTCGGCGTCGCCGGCATCCGGCCCCACATCATCGAGGTCGCCGACGAGTCCACCGCACTCGACGCGGCGCAGGGGGCGCCCGTCGCCGTCGTCGCCAGCTCGGCGAAGGGCTACGCCGCCCACGCCGAGGCGAGCGTGGCCTCCCTTCGCTCGGCCGGGGTGGGGCGCGTCCTCGTCGCCGGCAGGGCCACCGAGGTCGGCGACACCACCGTCGACGGCGAGGTCCGCGACGGCATGGACGTCGTCGCCTTCCTCACCGACCTCCTCGACACCCTCGGCGCACCGCAGGCAGGAGCACAGGCATGAGCGCGCAGATCCCCACCTTCGACACCGTCGACCTCGGCGACGGGCGACCCTCCGACGACGCGGCCGCGCGCTGGCAGGAGGCGCTCGACGCGACCCCCGGCGCCCGCGACGGCTGGGAGACGCCGGAGAAGATCTCCGTCGCCCCCGTCTACACCGAGGCCGACACCGCCGACCTCGACTTCCTCGAGACGGCGCCCGGCGCGGCGCCCTTCCTCCGCGGGCCCTACCCGACGATGTACGTCAACCAGCCGTGGACGATCCGCCAGTACGCCGGCTTCTCGACGGCCGAGGAGTCCAACGCCTTCTACCGTCGCAACCTCGCGGCCGGGCAGAAGGGCCTGTCCGTCGCCTTCGACCTGGCGACCCACCGCGGCTACGACAGCGACCACCCGCGCGTCTCCGGTGACGTCGGCATGGCCGGCGTCGCGATCGACTCGATCTACGACATGCGCACGCTCTTCGACGGCATCCCGCTCGACCGGATGAGCGTCTCGATGACGATGAACGGCGCGGTCCTGCCGGTGCTCGCGCTCTACGTCGTCGCGGCCGAGGAGCAGGGGGTGAGCCCGGAGCAGCTGAGCGGCACCATCCAGAACGACATCCTCAAGGAGTTCATGGTCCGCAACACCTACATCTACCCGCCGGCGCCCTCGATGCGGATCATCTCCGACATCTTCGCCTACACCAGCCAGCGGATGCCGCGCTTCAACTCGATCTCGATCTCCGGCTACCACATGCAGGAGGCCGGGGCGACGCAGGACCTCGAGCTCGGCTACACCCTCGCCGACGGCATCGAGTACATCCGCGCCGGCAAGGCGGCGGGCATGGACGTCGACTCCTTCGCGCCGCGGCTGTCCTTCTTCTGGGCCATCGGCATGAACTTCTACATGGAGGTCGCCAAGCTGCGCGCCGCTCGCCTGCTGTGGGCTCGCCTGGTCAAGGAGAACTTCGCGCCGGACAATGCCAAGTCGCTCTCCCTGCGCACCCACTCGCAGACCTCCGGCTGGAGCCTCACCGCGCAGGACGTCTACAACAACGTCGTGCGCACGTGCATCGAGGCGATGGCCTCGACGCAGGGCCACACGCAGAGCCTGCACACCAATGCCCTCGACGAGGCGATCGCGCTGCCGACGGACTTCTCCGCCCGCATCGCCCGCAACACCCAGCTCGTGCTCCAGCAGGAGTCCGGCACGACGCGGGTCATCGACCCGTGGGGCGGCAGCGCCTACGTCGAGCGCCTGACCCACGACCTGGCGCAGCGGGCCTGGGCGCACATCGAGGAGGTCGAGGCCGCCGGCGGCATGGCCAAGGCCATCGAGGCCGGCATCCCCAAGATGCGCATCGAGGAGGCGGCCGCCCGCACCCAAGCCCGCATCGACTCCGGCCAGCAGCCGGTCATCGGCGTCAACACCTACCCAGTCACCGAGAGCACCGCCGACGAGGCCATCGAGATCCTCAAGGTCGACAACGCGGCGGTCCGCGCCTCCCAGATCGCCAAGCTCGAGCGCCTGCGCGCCGAGCGCGACGAGGACGCCACCCGGGCCGCGCTCGCGGCCCTCACCGAGGCGGCCCGTGCCGAGGGCGGCTCGATGGAGACCAACCTGCTCGCGCTCGCGATCGACGCGGCCCGGGCCAAGGCGACGGTCGGCGAGATCTCCTCCGCGCTGGAGGAGGTCTACGGCCGCTACACCGCGCAGATCCGTACGATCTCCGGTGTGTACCGGGACGAGGCAGGCAAGGGCGGAGCCGTGGACGAGGTCCTGGCCAAGGTCGAGGACTTCGAGCAGGCCGAAGGGCGCCGCCCCCGCATCCTCGTCGCCAAGATGGGCCAGGACGGTCACGACCGTGGCCAGAAGGTCATCGCGACCGCCTTCGCCGACCTCGGCTTCGACGTCGACGTGGGCCCGCTCTTCCAGACCCCCGGCGAGGTGGCCCGTCAGGCCGTCGAGGGCGACGTGCACGTCGTGGGGGTGTCGTCGCTGGCCGCGGGTCACCTGACCCTGGTGCCGGCGCTGCGTCAGGAGCTCGACGCCCTCGGGCGCGAGGACCTGATGATCGTCGTGGGCGGGGTCATCCCCGACCAGGACTTCGAGGAGCTCCGTGCGGCGGGTGCCGACGACATCTACCCGCCCGGCACCGTCATCGCCGAGGCAGCCGGCCGACTCGTCGACCGCCTGCGGGAGCAGGCCGCCGGCACCGATGCCTGAGTCGGTCGCCGACCTGGCCCGGGGCGTGCGTGAGCGCTCCCGGGCACACATCGCGCGGGCGATCACGCTCGTCGAGTCCTCCCGCCCGGACCACCGGGAGCGGGCACGCGAGCTGCTCGCGCTGCTCGCCCCCGACACCGGTCAGGGCATGCGCGTGGGCATCTCGGGCATCCCGGGGGCCGGGAAGTCGACCTTCATCGACGCGCTCGGGACCCGGCTCATCGAGCGGGGCCACCGGGTCGCGGTCGTGGCCGTCGACCCGAGCAGCGCCCGTACCGGAGGCTCGGTCCTCGGTGACCGCACGCGGATGGCGCAGCTGACGGCGAGCGAGGATGCCTTCGTGCGACCCTCGCCCTCGGGCGCCCACCTCGGTGGCGTCGCGCGGGCGACCCGCGAGGGGATGCTCGTGCTCGAGGCCGCGGGCTTCGACGTCGTGCTCGTCGAGACCGTCGGCGTCGGTCAGTCCGAGGTCGCCGTCGCCGAGATGGTCGACACCTTCCTGCTCCTGGCACTGGCCCGGGGCGGCGACCAGCTGCAGGGCATCAAGCGCGGCATCCTCGAGATGGCTGACGTCATCGCGGTCAACAAGGCCGACGGCGAGCACGCCGGCGACGCGCGGGTCGCGGCCCGCGAGCTCTCCGGCGCCATGCGCCTGATGAACTCCGACCCCGACGCCCGCCGCCCCCCGGTCCTCACCTGCAGCGCCCAGACCGGCGACGGCCTCGACGAGGTGTGGGAGGCCGTCCTCGAGCACCGCCGCTGGCTCGAGTCGCAGGGCTCGCTGCACGCGCGCCGGGCCGAGCAGCAGCGTGAGTGGATGTGGGCGATGGTCGACTCCGAGCTGCGCGACGCCGTGCGTCGCTCGCCGCGCGTGCGCGAGCTGCTCGCCGAGATCACCCCGGGCGTGCGCACCGGGTCGGTGAGCGCCGTCGACGGGGCCGCCCGGATCATCGCGGCCTTCGGCGCCGACCTGGCGCAGCGCCCGGGCGAGTAGCCTGGGCGGCGCCGGCCGGCGCCGCTGCCGTCAGGCGCGGGCCAGCCGGCGCAGTACGCCGACGAGGCCCCCAACGGCCAGGAGGCCGAGGCCGACGGGCGCCAGCGGTGCGGGGGTCTCGAGCGCGGCGCCGTCGGTCTGGACGACGGCAGGGACCTCGGGAGCGGTGGTCGGTGCCTCGGGGGCGACCCCGTCGGTGTCGCCGTCGGTGTCGGGCGCGGCCGGGCAGTCGCTCGGCAGCTCCAGGTAGCCGCCCCCGAGGCCCTCGTCGAGCAGGTCGTCGATGAACTCCGCGACCTCCACGAGGAGCTCGCGGTCCTCCTCGGTCGCGACGTAGTCCGGGTCGGCCGCCGCGAGCGGTGCGGCCCAGTCGCCCTCGCCCATCCAGTCCTCCTCGTCCCACGGCTCGTCCACCCAATCGGCCGCGTCGACGGCGAACCAGTCGAGCTCGGCGGCGTCGGTCGTGATCGTGGCGGAGGCCCCGGGGGGCAGCGGCAGCTCGGTGTAGTCGTCCTCGGTGTCGGCATCGGCCCACAGCACGACGGCCTCGGGGTTGCCCGCGGGGTTGGCGAAGGTCACCGAGCCACAGGTCGCGCTCGCCGTCACGGCCGCCGGGCCGTCGGTGCAGGGCGCCGACGACAGGCGGACGTCGAAGCTCGTGGTGGCGCCGTCGGCGAGCACGGCGTCGTCGACGGCCTCGGCGGTGATCGTCGCCGTGGTGTCGGGGGCGGTCCAGTCGGACTCGCCGAGGAGCAGGTCCTCGACCTCGGCCTCGGTGATCGCGTCCTCGGGCCAGAAGGCGACGCCGGCATAGCTGCCGGGAGTCAGCTCGAAGGTCGTGCCGGCGACCTCGGCGAGGTAGCGCACCCCGTCGACCTGCGGGATGACGACCCGGTCGCCGCCGACGCCGCACTCGTCGACGACGGTCGGGGCCAGCGGGGTGACCGGGGTGGGTGCGGCCAGGGCGGCGGGGGCGGTGGCCAGACCGACGACGGCGGTGAGGCACAGGGCCATGAGGGGACGACGCACGAGGGGCTCCGAGGGGTGACGTGGCGGGCTCTCGCGCGCCGGCTGAAGGTGGTGCCGGCGCGAGAGGGAGCGTCTGGGGGTCAGACCTCGGTGCCGGACGCTCGGATCATAGGGTCACCGCGCCGCGGTGACCAGAGCCGTCTCGTCGGCAGCCGGCCGAGGCTCCGGCCGGGGGTGCAGGGCGGGGCGACCCACCCCCTTCGGCGCGATGCCCGAGCGGCGGGCCAGCCACAGGAGGATCGCCGTCATGATCGCGGTCGCGAAGACGCTCAGGCCGGCGGTGCCCGCGGTGCTCGTCGTCTCCTCGGTGACGTAGGCGTCCTGGATGCCACCGAGCACCGTGAGCCCGATGATGATGACCATGTTGTTGACGACGTGCAGGACGATGGCGGCCTCGAGGCCACCGGTGCGCCAGGTGAGGTAGCAGCAGGCCGCGGCCATGCCGCCGAGGTCGAGCAGCACCCACGGGTCCATGGAGCCGTGGGCCAGCGCGAAGAGGGCGGTGGACAGCAGCGTGCCGACGACGAGGGCGACGGCGGGGTGGCGGATCCACGCACCGACCCCTTGGAGCAGGCCGCCGCGGAAGGCGACCTCCTCGCCGGCCGCCTGCAGCGGCGTCGTGAAGATCGCGATGAGCACCAACCAGCCCCAGTGCTCGGGGCGGGCCGTCGAGGCCTCGCCGGAGAGCAGCCACGCGGCGGCGAGGTAGCCGCCCCACACGAGCGTCGTCACGAGGGTGCAGCGCAGGGTCCAGCCCCAGCGCATCCGTCCGGTGATCGACCAGACCTTGCCCATCGGCCGCCAGTGGCCGACCCGGGTGGCGACGAGCGTCGCCGGGATGAGCGAGGCGAGGACGAGGTTGCCGAAGAGCGTCGCCACGGGGGAGGTCATGTCGATCTCCTCCGCCCCGTCCGGGGAGAGCATCGCGGGGTCGAGGACGGCCCAGGCGATGGTGAGGGTCATCGCGCAGACGACCCACGTCGCGATGCCGGCGAAGAGGGCGAGCAGCGGGCGCCACCAGCGGTAGCGGGCCGTGCGCATCTGGTGCAGGTAGCTGCGCGGCTCGTCGTCGGGGAAGGGCGCGAGCGAGGTCGACGTCGCCACGGGTATGCGGGAGGCGGCCCGGCGACGTGCCGCGTCGACGAGGCCGACGGCGACGGGGTGGACGCCGGCGTCCGTCGCGAGGGGGAGCAGCGACAGCACGGCGAAGGGGGAGCCCGTCGCCCGGATCGTCGCCGGCCCGTCGGCACCGGTCGGTGCGTCGCTCGCCCAGGTCGTGCCGGGGGCGTCGAGGTAGTCGGTGGCGGGGCGGGCGCCGCCGTCGTCCCCGCCGAGGGGGCCGGCCACGGGCAGGCCCAGGTGGAGGGCCCACGAGAGCGTCGTGTCGTGCACGGTCGGGGCCGCGCCGGGCGACGGGAGGACCCACACCCCGTCGAGGTCGGGGGTGAGCGCGGCACCGGTGGGCAGCGATACGACGAGGGCGTCGGGGGCGAGCGCGGCGAGCGCCCGGCGGGCGTGCCCGGCCGCTGGCAGGTCCGGGGGGCCGACGAGTGCGATCCTGGGGCCGGTCATGGCTCGACCCTACGTGGGGCCCGCGATTTCCCTCGGGGTGGGCCGATGCCGTAATCTTGACTGTCGGTCACGTGTGTCATGCCTGCTCGGTCTCCGAGGAGGTCAGGTCGCCGTGCCACCCACGGTCACTTCCACCCAGGGAGCGGCCACCAACGGATTGAGAGGGTATGGCCAAGAAGGACGGTGTCATCGAGGTCGAGGGCACGATCGTCGAAGCTCTCCCGAACGCGATGTTTCGGGTCGAGCTGACCAACGGTCACAAGGTTCTCGCCCACATCTCGGGCAAGATGCGGCAGCACTACATCCGGATCCTCCCCGAGGACAAGGTTGTCGTGGAGCTCAGCCCGTACGACCTGACCCGCGGCCGGATCGTCTTCCGTTACCGCTGATCGAGGCGGTCGCCGGCCCCCGGCGACCGACGAGTGAAGCACCACGAGCACGACCCGTCACCACATCCTGGGGCGGGACAGATCGAGAAAGATGCGAGACGGCAATGAAGGTTCAGCCGAGCGTCAAGAAGATCTGCGACAAGTGCAAGGTGATCCGCCGCAACGGTCGGGTCATGGTGATCTGCGACAACCTGCGCCACAAGCAGCGCCAGGGCTGATCGCGTCCACCAGGACCTCCGTACGGCGGGGACCTCGGCTTGTCGCCGGATCCTCGAGCAACGCCAACTGAAATGCACGCACCACCCGGCCCCTGCCCCCTTCGCGGAGCAGGACGTCACCCCCGGCTCGGAGGCCGGGGACCGAGCGGCCCACGGACATCCGTGGGACCCACCGCCGGACCGGTGGTGCACCAGACCTCCGAGTACTGCAAAGGAAGCCAGCACATGGCACGACTTGTTGGAGTCGACCTGCCGCGCGAGAAGCGCGCTGAGGTCGCCCTGACCTACATCTTCGGTGTGGGACGCACGACCGCACAGAAGGCCCTCGCCGCCACCGGCGTCGACCCGAGCACCCGCGTGAAGGACCTCGACGACGCCCAGCTCGTCGCCCTCCGCGACTACCTCGAGGCCAACGTCCAGCTCGAGGGTGACCTCCGCCGCGAGGTCGCCGCCGACATCCGCCGCAAGGTCGAGATCGGCACCTACGAGGGTCTGCGGCACCGCCGCGGTCTCCCGGTCCGCGGTCAGCGCACCAAGACCAACGCCCGGACCCGCAAGGGCCCGAAGCGCACCGTCGCAGGCAAGAAGAAGGCCTAAGACACCACCCCACCGCCGCGCCCTCCGGGCTGTCGACGGTGACCCACCGAAGAACTTCGTAGGAGAAACATGCCCCCCAAGACCCGCTCCGGCGCCAAGGTGCGCCGCAAGGTCAAGAAGAACGTTGCCGTGGGCCAGGCCCACATCAAGAGCACGTTCAACAACACGATCATCTCGATCACCGACCCCACTGGTGCCGTGATCTCCTGGGCCTCCGCCGGCCAGGTCGGCTTCAAGGGTTCGCGCAAGTCCACCCCGTACGCCGCCCAGATGGCTGCCGAGGCCGCCGCCCGTCGTGCCATGGAGCACGGCATGAAGAAGGTCGACGTCTTCGTCAAGGGCCCGGGCTCCGGTCGCGAGACCGCGATCCGCTCCCTGACCGCCGCCGGCCTCGAGGTCGGCGCGATCCAGGACGTCACGCCCAGCCCGCACAACGGTGTCCGCCCGCCCAAGCGCCGTCGCGTCTGAGCAGCAGAGATACGGGAGACAGATAAGACATGGCTCGTTACACCGGCCCCATCACCAAGAAGTCCCGCCGCCTCAAGCTCGACCTCGTCGGCGGCGACAAGAACTTCGAGCTCCGTCCCTTCCCGCCCGGCCAGCACGGCCGTCGCCGGATCCAGGAGAAGGAGTACCTCACCCAGCTGCAGGAGAAGCAGAAGGCTCGCTTCACCTACGGCGTCATGGAGAAGCAGTTCGTCCGGTACTACAAGGAGGCGGCCAACCGCCCCGGTCAGACCGGTCACAACCTGCTGATCATCCTCGAGTCGCGCCTCGACAACGTCATCTACCGCGCGGGCCTGGCCCGCACGCGTCGTCAGGCTCGTCAGCTCGTCACGCACGGTCACTTCGAGCTCAACGGCGTGCGCACCGACGTGCCCAGCGCCCGCGTCTCGCAGTACGACATCATCACCGTGCGCAAGCAGTCCGTCGAGGCCTTCCCGATCCAGCTCGCTCGCGAGACCTTCGGTGAGCGCCCCGTCCCGGCGTGGCTCCACGTCGTCCCGGGCAGCCTGAAGATCCTCGTGCACCAGCTGCCGACCCGCGAGCAGATCGACACGCCGCTCACCGAGCAGCTCATCGTCGAGCTCTACTCCAAGAACTGATCCAGTTCACCTGAGGGTGGCTCCCGCGGACCGATGCGGGAGCCACCGTCCGGATCACGACCGGACACCTTCACGAGGCGTCATATAGCGGTCGCCCGTGGGAAGGAACATCACCGTGCTCATCGCACAGCGCCCCACCCTCAGCGAAGAGGTCATCGCCGACAACCGCTCGCGGTTCGTCATCGAGCCCCTCGAGCCTGGCTTCGGCTACACCATCGGCAACTCCCTGCGTCGCACCCTGCTCTCGAGCATCCCGGGTGCCTCGCTCACCTCGATCCGGATCGACGGCGTGCTCCACGAGTTCTCCACGATCCCCGGGGTCAAGGAGGACGTCACCGAGATCATCCTCAACATCAAGTCCCTCGTCGTCTCCAGCGAGAACGACGAGCCGGTCGTGATGTACCTGCGCAAGTCGGGCGCCGGCGCGGTCACCGCCGCGGACATCAACCCCCCGGCCGGTGTCGAGGTCCACAACCCGGACCTGCACATCGCGACGCTCAACGACAAGGGCTCCATCGAGATGGAGCTGACGGTCGAGCGTGGCCGTGGCTACGTCTCCGCCCAGCAGAACAAGTCGGGCGACCAGGAGATCGGCCGGATCCCGGTCGACTCCATCTACTCGCCGGTCCTCGCCGTGACCTACAAGGTCGAGGCGACCCGTGTCGAGCAGCGCACCGACTTCGACCGCCTCGTCGTCGACGTCGAGACCAAGAACTCGATCACCCCGCGCGACGCGCTCGCCTCCGCCGGCAAGACGCTCGTCGAGCTCTTCGGCCTGGCCCGTGAGCTCAACGTCGAGGCCGAGGGCATCGACATGGGCCCGTCGCCGACCGACGCCGCCATCGCGGCCGACCTGGCGCTGCCCATCGAGGACCTCGACCTGACGGTCCGCAGCTACAACTGCCTCAAGCGCGAGGGCATCCACACCGTGGGTGAGCTCGTCGGTCGCAGCGAGGCCGACCTGCTCGACATCCGCAACTTCGGTGCGAAGTCGATCGACGAGGTCAAGGCGAAGCTGCACGAGATGGACCTGGCGCTCAAGGACAGCCCGCCCGGGTTCGACCCGACGTCCATCCCCGGCTACGGCGAGGACGACTACGACGAGTCCGGCGACGAGGACGCCTCGTTCGCCGAGGACGAGCAGCTCTGACCCACCGCCTCACGACCTGACCGCTGACGCGGTGAGGTCAGAACTTCCAAGGAGAACACCATGCCCACCCCCACCAAGGGCCCCCGTATCGGTGGCGGCCCGGCTCACGAGCGGCTCATCCTCGCGAACCTGGCCACCGCGCTCTTCGAGCACGACCAGATCACGACCACCCAGGCCAAGGCCAAGCGCCTGCGCCCCCTGGCCGAGCGTCTGATCACCTTCGCCAAGCGCGGTGACCTGCACGCCCGCCGCAAGGTCATGACCACGGTCACCGACAAGAGCGTCGTCCACCGTCTCTTCGTCGAGATCGCCCCCGACATGGCCGAGCGCCAGGGCGGCTACACGCGCATCACGAAGATCGCGCCGCGCAAGGGTGACAACGCCCCGATGTGCGTCATCGAGCTCGTGCGTGAGCCGGTCAACGCCACGCCGAAGCGCGCCGTCGTCGCCGAGGCCGAGGCCGCCACCCAGCGCTCCGCCAAGGACGAGGCTGCCGCCGAGGCCCCGGTCGAGGAGACCACCACCGACGAGACCGCGGCCCCCGCCGCGCTCGTCGACCTGCCCGAGGGCGCGGTCGCGCCCCTCGAGGACGGTGCCGCCCCGAGCGACGACTACACGGTCAAGGGCAACCTCGACTCGAAGAAGTACCACGTCGCCGGGTCGCAGTGGTACGACCAGACCGTCGCCGAGGTCTGGTTCAAGACCGCCGACGAGGCCAAGGCCGCGGGCTTCGAGCCCGCCGGTGGCGAGGCCAAGCAGCAGGAGTCCGACGAGGCCTGAGCCTGACGGCTGACTGCATGCGAAGGGAGCGCCGCTCACCCCACGGGGTGGGCGGCGCTCCCTTCGTCGTCCCTCGCCTACGCTGGCCCGCATGCGGCTGCGTCTCGACCTCGCCTACGACGGCACCGACTTCCACGGCTGGGCCGCGCAGCCCGGGCTGCGGACCGTCGAGGGCGAGCTGGCGCAGGGGGTGACGACGGTGCTGCGGCTGGCGGAGCCGGCGCGCCTCACCGTCGCGGGCCGCACCGACGCCGGGGTCCACGCCACCGGGCAGGTCGTGCACGTCGACGTCACGCCGGAGGAGCTGGAGCGCGCCAGGGGGCACTCGGACCGCCCGGCGGAGGAGGCGCTCGCGACGCGGCTGCGCGGGGTGCTGCCGCCGGACGTCGTGGTGCACCGGGTGACGCGGGCGCCGGAGGGCTTCGACGCGCGCTTCTCAGCGACGAGCCGGCGCTACCGCTACCTCGTCGGCGACGACCTGACCCGGGTGGACCCCCTGCGTCGTCGTGAGGTGGTCTCGCTGCGCACGCCGCTCGACGTGGCGGCCATGCACGCGGCGGCCCAACGGCTGCTCGGCCTGCGCGACTTCGCGGCCTTCTGCAAGCGGCGGGAGGGGGCGACGACCACGCGGACCCTGCTGCGCTACGACTGGACCCGTCGCGATGACGGGCTGCTCGAGGCGACGGTCGTCGCCGATGCCTTCTGCCACTCGATGGTCCGTGCGCTCATCGGGGCGCTCGTGCCGGTCGGGGTGGGGGCGCGTGACGCGGACTTCCCGGCGCAGGTCCTCACGGCAGGTGCCCGTGACCCGCGGGTCAAGGTCATGCCCGCCCATGGGCTGTGCCTCGTCGAGGTGGCCTACCCGGCCGACGACGCGCTCGCGACGCGGGCGCAGGAGGCGCGGGCCCGGCGGGACTAGCGCGAGCGGCGCGTCGCGGCGCTGGTCAGCGGCGCTCGGCCCCGCCCGGAGGCAGCGGCCACCAGCGCCAGCCGAGGGTGCCGACGACCTGGTCGAAGCGCACGAAGCGCGGCTCGCAGGTCGCGCCGGCCGGGCCGCGGCAGCCGGCGACGGAGTCGGAGCTGTTGGCCCGGTTGTCGCCGAGGACGAGGTAGGAGCCCTCGGGGACGGTGATCGGGTCGAAGCAGCGGGCCGTCGACTCCGTCGAGCAGTCACCGTCGGCCGGCATGGGCAGGTCGTGGCGGACCCAGGGCTCGTCGATCGGCTCGCCGTCGACGAGGACCCGCCCCTGCTCGTCGCAGCACTCGACGGTCTGCCCGGGCAGACCGATGACCCGCTTGACGGTGTGGGCGTGGTGGCTCGGCCCGGTGCCGAGCAGGTCACCGACGTGTCGGGCGGCGTCGCTCACCGGGTTGGGGTCGTCGATGCGCTCCTCGCCCCACGTGCGCCCGTGGCTGAAGACGACGACGTCGCCCCGCTGGAGCTGTGCCTCGTCGACCCCGACGACCTGGGCGAGCACCCGGTCGCCGGTCATGAGGGTCGGCTCCATCGAGGCCGACGGGATGACGAAGGGGCGCACGAGCGTGTGGGTGATCAGGGCCAGGACGGCGAAGGCGACGAGCACCCGCAGGACGATGCCGGGCAGCCAGTGGCGCTCGCGGCGCGCGTCGGAGGAGCTCACGGCACCACCCTAGGTGCGGCGGGGGAGCGGGGTGAGGGCCACCACCGCGGTGACGCGTCGGGCGCCGGGCGTCCCGGCGCCGCGGCGCCGGTAGCGGTCGAGCACGGCCCCGAGCTCGGTGCGCAGCGCGGCGAGCTGGGTCTCGTCGACGAGCACCTCGCGGTCGAGGAGGCCGCACTCCTCCTGCCAGACGAGGGGCCAGGAGACCTGGGCGTCGATCCACGTGTGCTGCCGCTGGGCGTGGTGGTCGACGAGGTCGTGGGCGAGCCACAGCGCATCCGCGAGGTCGTCGGCGTCGTCGATCGCGCTCACCGCGACGGTCTGGTCGGGGCCCTCGTCGGTCTCCTCCTCGGCGGCCGCCCACACCCGCGAGCGTCCGTCACCCAGACCGGTGTCGACGACGAGGCCGGCGTCGGCGAGCACCCGCGTGTGGTAGCTCGTCGCGCCGGTGTTGGTGCCGAGGGAGCGGGCCAGGTCCGCGGAGGTCGTGCCGCCGTGGAGGCGCAGGTGGGCGAGGATCCGGGAGCGAAGGGGGTGGGCCAGGAGCCGCCAGGTCGAAGGCTGGGGTGCGTCGGTCACCGATCCACGATTGCACAATAATTGTGCAATCGCCATGGCGCGGGTCGGTGTCCAGCCAGCCAAGGGCGTGAGATCCGCTCTACGACAAGGGTTTTGGCGGGTTTGCACCGATTTCGGCGGGGGTCCTGACGCCCGTAAAATGGTGTGCAGCGGCGCCGCGTCCCCCTCGAGGACGGCAGGCGCCTCCCCTTCGCTCCACCGCGACGGGGACGAACGAGCAGAAGGCATGAACATGCGTACGTACACCCCCAAGGGCGGTGACATCACCCGTCAGTGGCACATCATCGACGCCACGGACGTCGTGCTCGGCCGTCTCGCGAGCCAGGCCGCCGTCCTGCTGCGCGGCAAGCACAAGACGACCTTCGCCCCCCACGTCGACACGGGCGACTTCGTCATCATCATCAACGCCGACAAGATCGCGCTGACCGGCGCCAAGGCGGAGCAGAAGCGCGCCTACCGCCACTCCGGTCACCCGGGCGGTCTGTCGTCGATGAACTACACCGAGATGCTCGAGAAGCACCCCACCCGCGCGGTCGAGAAGGCCATCCAGGGCATGCTTCCCCGCAACACCCTCGGTCGCCAGCAGCTGGGCAAGCTCAAGGTCTACGCCGGTGCCGAGCACCCGCACGCCGCGCAGCAGCCCACCCCCTACACGATCTCGCAGGTCGCGCAGTAAGCGCGCCCCGATCAGGAACTAGAGGAATACCGTGGCTGACACCACCGACAACGCTGTGAACACCGAGGTGCTCGAGGGCGACGAGCCCGAGCTGAGCTCCTACACGTCCGAGTCCGAGGGCCCCGTCGCGGGCTCCGACGAGCCCGTGCGTCGCCCCTCCGCATCCGCTCCCGGCTCGGCCACCGGCCGCCGCAAGCAGGCCATCGCCCGCGTCCGGATCGTCCCGGGCACCGGCGAGTGGAAGGTCAACGGGCGTGCGCTCGAGGACTACTTCCCCAACAAGGTCCACCAGCAGATCGTCAACGAGCCGCTCGTCGCGCTCGAGCTCGACGGCGCCTACGACGTGCTCGTGCGCGTCCACGGCGGTGGCCCCTCCGGCCAGGCCGGTGCCGTCCGCCTCGGCGTCGCGCGCTCGCTCAACGGGGTCGACCCCGAGCTGAACCGCCCGACCCTGAAGAAGGCCGGCTACCTCACCCGGGACGCGCGCGTCCCGGAGCGCAAGAAGGCCGGTCTCAAGAAGGCCCGCAAGGCTCCGCAGTACAGCAAGCGCTGATCCAGCGCCCCGGTCCCTGAGGAGGTCGCTGCGCGACCGTCTCGAAGGGCTGCACGAAGGGCGCCGCTCACCTCACGGTGGGCGGCGCCCTTCGTCGTCGTGGTGCGGGGTCGTCGTCAGGTGCCGGCGGGTCGGCCGGCCCGCATCTCCGCGACGAGCGATCGGGTCACCTCGACGAGGTCGCCGTCGTGGGCGGCGGCGACCGCCTGCTGGCGCTGGTAGCTGGCGCCGAGGCGGATGATGTCCTCGACGGCGGCGAGCTCGTCGCTGCAGCCGAGCCGGCGGGCGATCGGTGCCAGCCGCTCGAGGAGGTCGTGGAGCTCGTCGGTGACGAGGCGCTCGCGGTTGCGGGCGTCGAGGATGATGATCGCGTCCATGCCGTAGCGGGCGGTGCGCCACTTGTTTTCCTGGACGTGCCAGGGCGGCAGGGTCGGGATCGTGCCGCCGTCGGTCAGGCGGTCGTCGAGGTGGACGAGCAGGCACTGGGTGAGCGCGGTGAGCGCCCCGATCTCGTGCAGGGTCGGGACCCCGTCGCAAACCCGCACCTCGAGCGTGCCGAGGTGCGGCGCGGGGCGCAGGTCCCAGCGCACCTCCTTGAGCTCGTCGATGACGCCGGTGACGAGCAGGTCGTCGACGTAGCGCTCGTACTCGGCCCACGTGTCGAACTGGAAGGGCAGGCCGGCCGTCGGCAGCTGCTGGAACATCTGGGCGCGGTTGCTCGCGTAGTCCGTCGGCACGCCGCCCCACCACGGCGACGACGCCGAGAGCGCCTGCAGGTGGGGTGCATAGGTGAGCATCCCGCCGAGCAGCGGCAGCGCCTTGTCACGGTGGGTGACGCCCACGTGGGTGTGCACGCCGTAGATGACCATCTGCCGCCCCCACCAGCGGGTGCGGTCGATGAGGGTGGCGTAGCGGTCGCCCTCGGTCACCTGCTGGGACTCCCAGCGGGCGAAGGGGTGGGTGCCGGCGCTCATGAGCTCGAGACCGAGGTCGTCGGTCAGGGTCCGCAGCCGGTCGAGGCTCGAGGAGAGGTCGGCGATGACCTCGGGGACGTCATGGCACTTGTCCGTGACGATCTCGACGGTGTTGGTCAGCAGCTCGCGGTGGATCTTGGGCGCGAGCACGTCGTCCGAGGTGAGGGGGCCGACGACGCTTTCCGCGAGGGGGACGAGGTCGAGCGTCTCGCGGTCGAGGAGTGCGATCTCCCACTCGACCCCCAGCGTGGGGCCCTCTGAGGGGGTGAAGTCGATCATGATGGCCTCTCGGACGCCCGGACCTGCGGTGTCCCAGCCTAACCAGCCGGTATCGTCACTGAGGCCCGTCCCGCGTGCGACATGCGGGCGGGGGTCCTCACGGAAGGTTGCATGATCCATGTCCCGACTCTTCGGCACCGACGGTGTCCGCGGCCTCGCCAACGGCGAGGTCATCACGGCCGACCTGGCCCTGCGCCTGGCCCAGGCGGCAGCCCGCGTCCTGCGGGACCCCGAGGGCACCGAAGGGCGGCGGCCCGTGGCGGTCGTGGGGCGCGACCCCCGCGCGTCGGGTGAGTTCCTGTCCGCGGCCGTCGTGGCTGGTCTCGCGAGCAGCGGCATCGACGTGCTCGACGCGGGCGTCGTGCCGACCCCGGCCGTCGCCTTCCTCACCGCCGAGGTCCACGCCGACTTCGGTGTGATGCTCTCCGCCTCGCACAACGCCATGCCGGACAACGGCATCAAGTTCTTCGCCTCCGGCGGGCACAAGCTGCCCGATGCCGTCGAGGACGCGATCGAGGCCGCCATGGAGGAGTCGCCGGCCCGCCCGACCGGTGTCGACGTCGGCCGCGTGACGCTCATGGACGACGGTGGCACCCGATACGTGCGCCACCTGCTCGACGCCGTGGAGCCCCAGCTCGAGGGTCTGACCGTCGTCATCGACGCGGCGCACGGCGCGGCGAGTGAGGTCTCGCCGGAGGTCTTCCGCCTCTCCGGCGCGACGGTGCACGTCATCGGTGCCCGGCCCGACGGGCTCAACATCAACGACGGGGTGGGCTCGACGCACCTCGGCCCCCTCCAGGAGGCGGTCCGTCAGCACGGTGCCGACCTCGGCATCGCCCACGACGGCGACGCCGACCGCTGCCTGGCGGTCGACGCCGAGGGCCGCGAGATCGACGGCGACCAGATCATGGCGATCCTCGCGGTGGCGCTCAAGGAGCACGGCCGCCTCGCCGACGACACTCTCGTCGCGACGGTCATGAGCAACCTCGGCCTCATCCGCGCGATGCAGGAGCACGGCATCTCGGTCGTGCAGGCCGGCGTCGGCGACCGCTACGTCCTCGAGGAGATGCGCAAGGGCGGCTACTCCCTCGGTGGCGAGCAGTCGGGTCACGTCATCCTCCAGGAGCACGCGACGACCGGCGACGGGGTGCTGACCGGCCTCATGCTCGCCGCCCGCGTCGCGGAGACGGGCAAGAGCATCGCCGAGCTCGGGTCGGTCATGGCCCGCATGCCCCAGGTGCTCATCAACGTCAGGGGCGTCGACAAGGACCGCGTCGACGGCGACGAAGGCGTCCAGGAGGCCGTCTCCGAGGTCTCCAGCGCACTCGGTGACGACGGTCGCGTGCTGCTGCGCAAGTCCGGCACCGAGCCGGTCGTGCGCGTCATGGTCGAGGCCGACACGCACGAGCGGGCCCAGGAGTCGGCCGAGCGCCTCTCCGTCGTCGTCCGGGAGCGCCTCTCCCTCTGACTCCGACCACTCCACCGGCCCCCGTGCGCATTTCCCTAGGGAAATGCGCACGGGGGTCCGTATTTCCCTAGGGAAATGCGCGGGAGAGGGGTGGCAGGTCAGACGGCGGGGGTGTCGAAGAAGCTGCGGCGCGTGGTCGCCCGACGGTCGTCACGGAGCACCCAGAAGTCGGCGAAGCCGACCTGCGCGGCGCTGCCGTCCTTGAGGGTGCCGGTGAATCGCCCGTGCACCGCGACGCGCTCGCCGTCGACGACGAGCTCGTCGAGCACGTGCCGCCCGTCGGCGATGACCCGCTCGCCGGAGTAGAAGGCACGCAGCGCCTCCGCCCCGACCATGGGCGCGTAGCCGGGGCGGTGGTAGACGGCGTCGTCGGCGAAGCACCCGACGACGCCCTCGACGTCACCGGCGTCGACGAGCTCGTAGTAGCGGCGGACCGCTGCCTCGGCGCTCATCGGGCCACCGTCCGCCCCAGCGCCGCGTCGGCGCGCCGCAGCGCGGCCTCGAGCGGCGTGATGCCCTCGGTGCCGGCGGTCTCGAGCAGCTCGCCGACGCGCGTGCCGATGCGGTCGACGGCCGCGAGCGTCTCGGCATCGCTCCACCCGGCGACACCGCCGTGCACCTGGATGACGCCGCCGGCATTGGCGACGAAGTCGGGCACGTAGGTGATGTCGGCCGCGCGCAGCGCCTCCGCGCAGTCGGGGGTGTCGAGCGTGTCGTTGGCGGCGCCGGCGATGATCCGCGCCCGGATGCGCGGGATCGCCTCGCGGGTCACGACCCGCGCGACCGCGCACGGCGCGAAGACGTCGGCCTCGGCGAAGGGAGCCGCCTGCGTCTCCACGGTCTGCCCACCCAGCTCGGTCGCGAGTGCCTGCGCCCGGGCGGTGTCGATGTCGGCGACGGTCACGCGGGCGCCGTCACGGTGGGCGAGGCGGGCGACCTCCTCCCCCACGCTGCCGACGCCCTGGACGACGACGTGCAGGCCGTCGAGGCCCCCTTCGCCGTGCTCGTGGACCGCGGCGGCGCGCATGGCGGCGTACACGCCACGGGCGGTGAAGGGGGAGGGGCTCACCTCGTCGCAGAAGGCCCGGGCGCCGCCGTCGTCGCGGATGGTCTGCATGTCCTCGAGGAGCGTGCCCATGTCGACGCCGGGGATGTACGTGCCCGCGGTGCGGGCGATCATCTCGCCGAAGCGGGCGAAGAGGGCGCGCCGCTCGGGGGAGCCGGGTGCCGGCACCGGGCCGTCGAGCACGACGACGGACTTGGCGCCGCCGTAGGGCAGCTCGGCCAGGGCGTGCTTGAGGGTCATCGCGGCGGCGAGACGCTGGGCCTCGCGCGCGGCGGCCTCGGTCGACGGGTAGGCGCGGTAGCGCACCCCGCCGAAGCCCGGGCCGAGGGTCGTGTCGTCGATCGCGATGACGGCACGCAGGCCGACGCGGTCGTCGCGGCAGGTGATCGTCTGCTCGCTCGCCCAGGGTTCGGCGATGGCGTCAGCGGTCGGGGAAGGGGGCGTGACGGTGGTCATCCGCCCATGGTGACAGGGGCCGTGTGACCCCTGTCACCCGGGGTTGGCGTCGGCTCAGAGGCGCTGGTCGATGAGCCCGGTGTCGACGTCGTAGATGAATCCGCCGACCTTGACGGTGTCCGAGATCAGCGGGTGCGATCGGACGGCGGCGACGTCCTGGCGGAGCGCGTCGAGCTGGTCGCGGACGACGTGGAAGCCCTGCCACGAGGCGTCCTGCCCGGCCGAGGCGCCGATGCGCTCGCGCAGCTCGACCTCGGTCGCGGAGGTCATGGCGCAGCGGGTGTGCGGGATGACGAGGACGCGGTTGACGTTGAGCAGGTGCACCCCGAGCACGAGCGCCTCGAGCGCGGCGGCGGTGACCCGGCCCCCCGGGTTGCGGAAGATCTTGGCGTCACCCGGCTGCAGCCCGAGCATGCCCAGCGGGTCGATGCGGCTGTCCATGCACGTGACGATGGCGACGCCCGCCTTCGCGATGCCGTCGAAGCCGCCGAGGGAGAAGTCGTCGGCGAAGGCGCGGTTGGCGGCCACGAGGTCCGCGAAGTCGTCGGCCGAGGGGGTCGGTGCACTCATGTTCGAGTCCTTTCGAAGGGGTCTTCGCACAGTAGCCCCGTGGCGGCCCGCCGGATGCGGGCGGTCCACGAGCCGTGCGTCACGGAAGCATCCCGATGACAACTCGTGGGGGCGAGAGCGTGGTGCGGGCCACACAACCGGTGTAGACAGTCCATGGGAGACGACGTCGACGACCCTCTGCGCCTCGTCGTCTCCTCGCGACGAAAGGAACGACGTGGACGGACGACGACGTCAGATCGCCTGGGTGGCGGCCGTGACGATGACGGCCAGCCTCGGTCTGGCGGCCTGCGGTGACGACGGTGCGTCAGGCGGGGCGACCCACCTGACCTGGTACATCAACCCCGACGGTGGTGGCTCCGACCCGGCCGGTGGCGGGCAGGCCCAGCTGGCCAAGGAGTGCTCCGACGCCTCCGGTGGCGCCTACACGATCGGCATCCAGCTGCTGCCCAACAGCGCGAGCGACCAGCGCCAGCAGCTGCTGCGACGCCTGGCCTCGCAGGACAAGGGCGTCGACATCATGTCGATCGACCCGGTCTTCGTCGCGGAGTTCGCCGAGGCCGGCTTCCTCGCCCCGGTGCCGCAGGACCGCAAGGCCACCTTCACCGGGGACGTCGTCGACCCGGCCGTCACCAACGCGACGTGGAAGGACGAGCTGTACGCCGCTCCCTTCTGGGCCAACACCCAGCTGCTCTGGTACCGCAAGTCCGTCGCGGAGAAGGCCGGCCTCGACATGAGCAAGCCGGTCTCGTGGGACCAGGTCATCGCCGCCGCCAAGAAGACCGACACCGACATCGGCGTGCAGGCCTCCCGCTACGAGGGCTACATGGTGTGGATCAACGCCCTCGTCGAAGGGGGCGGCGACCACATCGTCGAAAATCCCGGCGCCGACGGCGACCAGCTCGCCTTCGGTCTGGAGTCGGAAGGCGGCAAGAAGGCCGCCGAGATCATCCAGAAGGTCAGCTCGGAGGGGGTCGGCGGGCCCGCGATGGGCTCGACCGACGAGACGACCACGCTCGACATGTTCCAGAACGAGAACGCCGGCTTCATGGTCAACTGGCCCTACGTCTACGCCGCGCTCGAGGGCGCGGAGGTCGACTGGATGGACGACCTCGCGTGGGCGCGCTACCCGCAGACCGTCGAGGGCACCGAGTCCAAGCCGCCGCTCGGGGGCATCGAGATGGGCGTCGCCTCCTCGTCGACGAAGCAGGACCAGGCCTGGGAGGCCGTCGAGTGCCTCACCTCGCAGGAGAGCCAGAAGTCGTACATGCTCGGCACCGGCAACCCGGCCGCCCGCAAGGCGGTCTACGACGACGCCGAGGTCAAGGAGGCCTTCCCGATGGCCGGCCTGATCCGCGCCTCGCTCGACTCGAGCGGGCCGCGCCCGCTCACCCAGTACTACGGCGACGTCTCCAGCGGCATCCAGCGTGAGTACAGCCCGCCCGGCGCGGTCGACCCGTCGTCGACGCCCCAGCAGACGACGAGCCTGCTCCAGGACGTGCTGAAGGGAGATGCACTGCTGTGAGTGCCGCTCCCCGTCTCTCCGACCGTGCGAAGGCCGAGCAACGCCTCGGCTGGAAGCTGGCGATGCCCGCCTTCGTCGTCATGCTGCTCGTCACCGCCTACCCGATCCTCCAGGCGATCTGGAACAGCTTCTTCGCCTACCGGCTCACCGACCCCGACAACCGGGAGTTCGTCGGGCTCAACAACTACGTCGTCTCCTTCAGCGACTCGGTCTTCTGGAGCGCGATGCTCGCGACGGTGATCATCACCGTCATCACCGTCGTCATCGAGCTGGTCCTCGGCTTCGTCATCGCCCTGGTCATGCACCGGATCGTCCTGCCCCGGCGGACGCTGCGCACCGTGGTGCTCATCCCGTACTCGATCATCACGGTCGTCTCCGGCTTCACCTGGCTCTTCATGTACCAGACCGACACCGGCTTCGTGAACCGCTGGACGAGCTGGGTGCCGGGGGTCAGCGACAACTACGACTGGTTCGGCAGCTTCTGGCCCTCGATCTTCGTCATCTGCCTCTCGGAGATCTGGAAGACGACGCCCTTCATGTCGCTGCTCCTGCTCGCCGGCCTCGCCCAGGTGGACACCTCGATGGAGGAGGCGGCCAAGGTCGACGGGGCCTCGTGGATGCAGGCGCTCACCAAGGTCATCCTGCCCAACATGAAGCCGGCGATCATGGTCGCGGTGCTCTTCCGCACCCTCGACGCCTTCCGCATCTTCGACAACATCTTCATCATGACCGGGGGCGCCAACGGGACCAACTCCCTCTCCGGTCTCATCTACCGCCAGACGATCGACCGCACCGAGATCGGTCTCGGGTCGGCGCTGTCGGTGATCCTCTTCCTCTGCGTGCTGCTCATCGCGGCGGTCTTCGTCCGAGGATTCAAGGTCGACCTCACCCAGGGGAGGAGCTGAGATGGCGAAGGAAGCGAAGGTCAAGGAGCCCGTCAAGGGCACCGGCCTGTGGACCGCGCTCGCGGTGCCCATCATGATCTGGACCGTCCTGCCGCTGCTGTGGATGCTCTCGCTCTCGCTCAAGAGCGCCGACACCCTGGCCAACCCGGACGCGGCCCACCTCGGCAACTTCTGGCCGAAGGACCCGACGCTCGACAACTACCGGCTGATCTTCACCGGCGGCGCGAGCGACCTCTTCATGCCGGCCCTGCGCAACTCGCTCATCGTCTGCCTGCTCGCGACGGTCATCTCCGTCGTCCTCGCGATGTTCTGCGCGTACGCGATCTCCCGGCTGGAGTTCAAGGGCAAGAAGATGATCCTCACGACGGCGCTCGCCGTGAGCTTCTTCCCGGTCGTCGCCATGGTCACGCCGCTCTTCGACGTGTGGAGCCGCGTCGGTCTCTTCGACACGATCCCCGGCCTGATCATCCCGTACCTCGCGCTCACTCTGCCGCTGTCGATCTGGACGATGTCGGCCTTCTTCCAGCAGATCCCGTGGGAGATGGAGCAGGCGGCGCAGGTCGACGGGGCGAGCAGCTGGCAGGCCTTCCGCAAGGTGATCATCCCGCTGGCCACGCCGGGCGTCTTCACGACGGCGATCATCACCTTCTTCACCGCGTGGAACGACTTCGTCTTCGCGATCTCCCTGACCTCCGACCAGGCCCGCACCGTGCCGGCGGCGCTCGCCTTCTTCACCGGAGCCAGCCAGTTCGAGCAGCCGACGGGCGCCATCATGGCGGCCTCGGTCGTCGTGACCATCCCCGTCGTCATCCTCGTGCTGATCTTCCAGCGCCGGATCGTCGCCGGCCTGACCTCGGGCGCCGTCAAGGGCTGACCCCCGCCTTCACAACACTGGAGAACCCCCATGGCTGAGATCACCCTCAACAACATCGTCAAGCAGTACGGCGACGGCTTCCCCGCGGTCAACGACGTGAGCCTGGACATCAAGGACGGCGAGTTCATGATCTTCGTCGGTCCCTCCGGCTGCGGGAAGTCGACGCTGCTGCGCATGGTCGTCGGGCTCGAGGACATCACGAGCGGCGAGCTGCTCATCGACGGCACGCGGGTCAACGACCTGTCGCCGAAGGACCGCAACCTGTCGATGGTCTTCCAGAACTACGCCCTCTACCCGCACCTGACGGTCTTCGAGAACATCGCCTTCCCCCTTCGCCTGGCCAAGGGCAAGCACAGCGAGGAGGAGATCGATGCCAAGGTGCGCGCCGCGAGCTCCATGCTCGAGCTCGACGAGCACCTCGAGCGCAAGCCGGCCAACCTCTCGGGTGGGCAGCGGCAGCGGGTGGCGATGGGCCGGGCGATCGTGCGCGACGCCGACGCCTTCCTCTTCGACGAGCCGCTGTCCAACCTCGACGCCAAGCTGCGTGGCCAGATGCGCACGGAGATCGCCCGCATGCAGCGGCGCATGGGCACGACGACGATCTACGTCACCCACGACCAGACCGAGGCCCTCACCCTCGGCGACCGCGTGTCCGTGCTCAAGAAGGGGGTGCTGCAGCAGTGCGCCAGCCCCCGCGAGCTCTACGACCAGCCGGTCAACCTCTTCGTCGCCGGCTTCATCGGGACGCCGCCGATGAACTTCCTGCCGGCGGAGGTGAAGGGGGACGAGCTCGAGCTGCCCTTCTGCACCGTGCCGCTGCCGCAGGCGGTGCGCGAGCGGGCCGGCGGCAAGGAGCTGCTCATCGTCGGCATCCGCCCGGAGCACATCAAGGACGCCGACCTCGGCGACGTCCCGAGCGGCGGGGTGCGCTTCGCCGCACCCGTCGACCAGACGGAGTGGCTGGGCAACGAGCAGTACGCCTACGTGCCCTTCACGGTGGAGGGCGACGTCAAGCACAAGCTCGACGAGCTCGACAAGGAGCTCGACGGCGAGGGCATGCGCACGCAGATGGTCATCAACCTCGACCCGCGCTCGCGGGTGCGTGAGGGCGACGACGGCAACTTCGTCTTCGACCCGACCCTCATGCACGTCTTCGACCCGGAGTCGGGCGACTGTCTGACCCGTGACGACGCGAAGGCGGCGGAGATCGCCCGCCAGTCCGAGGAGGACCGGCAGCGGGCCCTGGAGCGGGCGCGTGCCCGCGAGGCCGCGACCGCCGGCTGATCAGCCCTCGAGGTCGACGCGGCTCGGTGCCCAGGCGCCGGGCCGCGTCACCGTGAGCGCGGAGGCGGCGATGCCGCGCTCGATCGCGCCGGTGATGACCCGACCGCGCGCCTTGTGCAGCCGGGCCTTGGCGTCGGCGCCGCCGAGCAGGCCGGCGTCGGCGAGCCCCGAGAGCAGCCCGGCCATGAAGGAGTCGCCGGCCCCGACGGTGTCGACGACGTCGACCCGGCGTCCGCGCGCGGTGATGCGGCGGCCCGAAGGGAGGATCGCCAGCGCCCCGGCCGGGCCCAGCGTGCAGACGGCGAGGGCCGGCCCGAGGTCGCACCACGAGCGCAGGAGGTCGGCGATGTCGGTCGGGTCGAGCGGGCGGTCGAGGAGCCACTCGAGGTCGGCGTCGCTCGCCTTGACCACGTCGCTGACGGCCACGCGACGCTCGACCTCCTCGAGGACGCGCTCGCGGTCGGGCATGAGGGCCGGGCGGATGTTGGGGTCGTAGGAGATCGTGTGCCCGCGCGTGGCGGTGCTCATCGCCGACAGGACGTCGACGCCGCCGGGCCGGAGCAGGGCGCCGATGGACCCGGTGTGCAGGTGGCCCGGTACATCAGGTGGCTCGGTCACCCGCCAGGTGATGTCGAAGTCGTAGGTGGCCGTGCCCGCGGCGTCGAGAGTGGCGGTCGCGGTCGAGGTGTCGGCGGCGCTGTCGCTGCCCTGGGTCAGCCGCACCCCTGCCTCGGCGAGGTGCTCACCGATCATGGCGCCTCGGGCATCACGGCCGAAGTAGGTCGCGAGGCTCACGGGGTGGCCCAGGCGGGCCAGCCCCACGGCGACGTTGAGGGGGCTGCCTCCGACGTGCTCCTGCGTGTGCCCGTCCGACCCGACGACGACGTCGACGAGCGACTCGCCGATGACGAGGGTGGAGCAGGGCGCGGGCGCACGCCGCAGGCTGGGCACGGGTCAGCCGAGGCCGGGGGAGAGCCGCTCGACCTTGGTGAGGTTGTGGTGGGCCTCGACGACGCGGATCGTGCCGGACTTGCTGCGCATGACGAGCGACTCGGTCGTCGCGCCGCCCGCGCGGTAGCGGACACCGCGCAGCAGCTCGCCGTCGGTGATGCCGGTGGCGACGAAGAAGCAGTTGTCCGTCGCCACGAGGTCGTCGGTGGTGAGGACCCGGTCGAGGTCGTGACTGGCGTCGATGGCCTGCTGGCGCTCCTCGTCGTCGCGCGGCCACAGGCGGCCCTGGATGACACCGCCGAGGCACTTGATGGCGCAGGCGGTGATGATGCCCTCCGGCGTGCCGCCGACCCCGAGGAGCAGGTCGATGCCGGTGCCGGGGCGGGCGGCCATGATGGCGCCGGCGACGTCACCGTCGGAGATGAAGCGGATGCGGGCGCCGGCGGCACGCACCTGCTCGGCGAGGTCGTTGTGCCGCGGCCGGTCGAGCATGATGACGGTGACGTCCTCGGGCTGCTCGCCCTTCGCCTTGGCGATGCGCTTGATGTTTTCGGCGACGGGCAGCCGGATGTCGACGACGTCCGCCGCCTCGGGTCCGGTGACGAGCTTGTCCATGTAGAAGACGGCACTGGGGTCGTACATCGACCCGCGGTCGGCGACAGCGAGGACGGAGACGGCGTTGGTCATCCCCTTCGCCGTGAGGGTGGTGCCGTCGATGGGGTCGACCGCGACGTCGCAGGAGGGGCCGGTGCCGTCGCCCACCTCCTCGCCGTTGTAGAGCATCGGCGCCTCGTCCTTCTCGCCCTCGCCGATGATGACGGTGCCCCGCATCTGCACGCTGGAGATCATCGAGCGCATCGCGTCGACGGCCGCGCCGTCGGCGGTGTTCTTGTCACCACGCCCGACCCACCGACCACCGGCGAGGGCGGCAGCCTCGGTGACCCGGACCAGCTCCATCGCCAGGTTGCGGTCGGGGTGCATGACCCCGGCGCTCGATGCGGACGTCTGGGACTGGCTCATGTGTCTCCTCTGCGGGTGGTGCTCGTCGCGCCAGAGCCTATCCGGAGCACGCTGCCACGCGTGCGACCATGTCATCCATGAGTTCCGCCCCCGGCGACCCCGCCGAGACCGCCCCACGCACCACCCCGGACCGCGAGCCGACCCCGGCCGAGCTCGCGGCCCAGCAGGGCGTCCCCGCGCGCGGGGCGAGCCACTACGCCAAGGGGTCGGCGGCCAACATGGCCCGCTCGATGGCCGTCATCGTGGCGATCACCCTCGCCCTGTTCTTCATGACGGGGCGGCCCAACAGCACGACGCCGCAGTCGGTGGACGTGCCCGGCTCGGCCCAGTACCGCGCCCAGCAGGCCGGCCAGCCCTTCGCCTACCCCCGCGACCTGCCGGAAGGCTGGGTCGCCACGAGCGTGCGCTACGTCCGCTCGAAGGGGGACGTCATGGTCTGGAATGCCGGCTACACCACCCCGGACGGCGAGTACGTCTCGGTCCAGCAGGCGCTCGATCCCGGCGAAGGCTGGGTCGACACCCAGACCAACAACGGCGCGCCCGTGGGGACCTTCGAGACCCGCGACGGTCGCACCTGGGCCAAGCGGGACCGTGAGGGCAAGGTCCAGCGCAGCCTCGTCAACGTCCCGGAGGACACGACCGAGCTCACCACGCTCGTCACGGGCACCGGTTCGTGGGAGCAGCTCGAGGACTTCGCCGACCGGCTGGCCCCGGTCAAGGTGACGACGGCCGGCAGCAGCAGCGCCTCACCCTCCTCGTGATTCTCGGGTGACCCGATAAACCCCGGCTTCGCAAGAGTCCCCAACTCTTGCGAAGCCGGGGTTTCTCATGCTCAGCGGCTCATGGCAGCCGTGACGAGGGGGAACAGGCCCGGGTGGGCCAGGCGAAGGGAGCCGAGCGTGCCGGGGTCGACCCAGGCGAGGTCGTCGTGCTCGTCGGGAGCGAGGTTGGTCGGGGTGCCCCGCCAGGCGTCGACGACGAAGGGGTGCAGCTCGAGGTCGTCGGCCCAGGCGGTCACGGGTGGGGCGAGTCGCCGCCACCGGATCACCGTCACGCCGAGCTCTTCCTGGCACTCCCGCACCAGGGCCTGCTTCGGCAACTCGCCGGCCTCGATGTGGCCGCCCACGCCGTCCCAGCAGTCGGGGTAGTGCCGACGAAGGGGGTGTCGGTGCGCCAGCCGGACCCGCCCGCCGGTGACGAGCAGCCCCATGGCGACCCGGTGGAGCGGCTCGCTCACTCCTTGGACGTGCCCTCGGCCCCCAGGCTCGCCTCGGCCTTGTCGAGCCAGGCCTCGCAGTGGGCGGCGAGGGCCTCGCCGCGCTGCCACAGCCGCATCGACTCCTCGAGGCCGGCCTGGCCCCCTTCGAGCCGGGCGACGAGCTCGATGAGCTCCTGGCGGGCCTCCTCGTAGGCGAGGTCGGCGACGTCGGTCTGCTCCTGGTCGGGCTGCGGGTCGGTGGCCATGGCGACCACTCTAGGTGCGGGCGGTGTCACGCGTCGGTGACCCGCACAGCGAAGTCGCCGTCGGCGACCGTCACCCGCAGCAGGTCGTCGACGGCGAGCGCCTCGCGGGAGGCGACGACCTCCCCTTCGGGCCGCTGGACGATCGCGTAGCCGCGCTCGAGCGTGGAGGCAGGGGAGAGCACCCGCGCCTGGGTCCGCAGGTGACCGATGCGGTCGCGCTCGCGGTGCAGCCGCGACTCGACCCGGCCGTGCGCCCGGCGACGAAGGGAGGTGACCACCTCGCGCTGCGCCCGGACGAAGGCGGTGCGGTCGGTGAGCACGGGCCGGCTCGTCAGCTGCACGAGGCCGCGGCGCTCGCGATCGACCATGCCGGCCAGGGCAGCCCGGGCGCGCCCGCGGGCCTCGACGACACCGGCCCGCTCCTGGGCGGCGTCGGGGCAGACGAGCTTGGCGGCATCGGTCGGCGTGGAGGCCCGCACGTCCGCGACGAGGTCGAGGATCGGGGTGTCGACGTCGTGCCCGATGGCGCTGACGACGGGGGTGCGGGCCTCGGCGACGGCGCGGACCATCGTCTCGTTGCTGAAGGGCAGCAGGTCCTCGACCGACCCACCGCCGCGCGTGACGATGATGACGTCGACGTCGTCGATGGCGTCGAGCTCGGCGACGGCCGCGCTGACCTCGGTCACGGCCGTCGGCCCCTGCACGGCGACCTGCCGGATCTCGAAGGGCAGGCCCGGCCACCTGCGGTGGGCGTTTTCGACGACATCGCGCTCGGCGGCGCTCGCCCGTCCGCAGACGAGGCCGACCCGGCGGGGGAGGAAGGGCAGCGGCCGCTTGCGAGAGGCCTCGAAGAGTCCCTCGGCGCGCAGGTGCTGCTTGAGGTACTCGATGCGGGCAAGCAGCTCGCCGACGCCGACCGGCCGGATCTGGCGCACGTCCATCGACAGCGAGCCGCGCTGAGTCCAGTAGCTCGGCTTGGCCTGGACGACGACCCGCGCACCTTCGCCGAGCGGCGCCGGCATGGCGTCGAGCGCGGTGACCCGCACCATGCACGACAGCGACATGTCGACGTCGGGGTCGCGCAGCGTCAGCCACGCGGTGCGTGCGCCGGGTCGTCGGGTCAGCTGGACGACCTGCCCTTCGACCCAGGTGACGGACATGCGGTCGACGTACTCGGCGATCTTCATGCTCAGCAGCCGCACCGGCCACGGCTGCTCGGCCGTGGTGTCGGCGGCCTTGTCGGGCAGGGGGCTGCTCACCGCGGTCCCTCCTGGGGTGCCCCGGGGCCGGGCGCCGGGACGAGCGCCGTGCCGTAGGCGAGCATCTCGAGCGTCGCCGTGGGCTGCTTGTTGCCGCCCGATGACATCTCCATCTGGCTGCTCTCGAAGCGGATGTTGACGACACCCGTCGCGCCGAGGCCGGCCGCCTGCTCGAGCATCCGGACCGTCGCCAGGCGACGGGCCAGATCGGCCTGCATCGTCATGCTCTTGCCCTGACCGCCGAAGAGGTTGACGTATCGGGTCACCCACCTCGAGGGGAAGTCCGGTGCATAGGCCACGCTCCCGTGGACGAGCGTCGAGGTGCCGACGTGGTCGGGGGACTCGGTGCTGCTCCGCGTCAGGTGCGCCAGACGGGGCTCGGCCTCGGCCAGCAGGCGCTGGGTCGCATCCCTGCGTTGCAGCCCCACGAGCGCCGCGTAGACCGGCACGAGGAGCGGCAGGACGACGACGAGTCCGCAGCACAGCAGGCTGACGACCAGGCCGGCGGCGTCGCCGCCGCTCATCAGGCGTCCGCCAGCACGACCGCGGTGCCGTAGGCGTAGATCTCGGCGGCGCCGGGGGCCACGGCAGCGGTCGTGAAGCGGACGTTGACGACGGCATTGGCGCCCATCCCCTGGGCCTGGAGCACCATGCGGTGGATGGCTTCGTTGCGGCTCTCGGCGAGCAGCTCGGTGTAGGCGGTGAGCTCGCCGCCGGCGAGGTTGCGGAAGCCGGCCATGATGTCGCGGCCCAGGTGCTTGGCCCGCACCGTGTTGCCGTTGACCAGGCCGAGGGTCCGGGTGATCCGCGCCCCGGGCACGCTCTCGGTGTTGCTGAGGAACATCCGTCTCTCCCTGCTCGTCGTCCTGTCCAGGGCACAGTCAAGCAGCCCCGCCCGACGGTCCGGCGGCGATCAGGGCGTGTTCAGCCCCCTCACCTACGATGGAGGGCATGACCACCAGTGCGACCCCGACCGCCGACACCGCCGCCCCGCAGGATGCCAAGCGCGTGCTGCTCGCCGCGCCCCGCGGCTACTGCGCCGGTGTCGACCGTGCCGTCGTCACGGTCGAAAAGGCCCTCGAGCTCTACGGCCCGCCGGTCTACGTGCGCAAGGAGATCGTCCACAACAAGCACGTCGTGACGACCCTCGAGAAGAGGGGCGCGATCTTCGTCGAGGAGACCGACGAGGTGCCCGAGGGTGCGACCGTCGTGTTTTCCGCCCACGGCGTCGCCCCGATCGTCCACGAGGAGGCCAAGGCCCTCAGCCTCAAGACGATCGATGCGACCTGCCCGCTGGTCACCAAGGTCCACCGCGAGGCGGTCCGCTTCGCCGACGACGACTTCGACATCCTGCTCATCGGTCACGAGGGGCACGAGGAGGTCGTCGGCACCTCTGGCGAGGCGCCGAACCACATCACCCTCGTGGAGGGCCCCGATGACGTCGCCAACGTCGAGGTCCGCGACCCCGACAAGGTCGTGTGGCTGTCGCAGACCACCCTCTCGGTCGACGAGACGATGGAGACGGTGCGCCGGCTGCGCGAGAAGTTCCCCAAGCTGCAGGATCCGCCCTCCGACGACATCTGCTACGCGACGCAGAACCGTCAGCTCGCCGTCAAGCAGATGGCCAAGGACTGCGACCTGATGATCGTCGTCGGCTCGCGCAACTCCTCCAACTCGGTGCGCCTCGTCGAGGTCGCCATCGAGCACGGCTCGCGCGATGGTCACCTCGTCGACTACGCCGACGAGATCGACGAGGCCTGGCTCGACGGTGTGCGCACCGTCGGTGTCACCTCCGGAGCCTCCGTGCCCGAGATCCTCGTGCGCGGGGTCCTCGACTTCCTCGCCGAGCGGGGCTACGGCGAGCCGCAGCCGGTCACCGCCGCGGAGGAGTCGCTCCTCTTCGCCCTGCCCAAGGAGCTGCGCCGCGACCTCAAGGCCGCCGGCATGAGCGACCAGATGAAGCACGACGCCGGCGCCCTCGGTGACGCCAGCCAGCTGCACTGAGCAGAGGCCGTCACTTCCACCCGCGAGTCGTCCCTCGGGAGTAACGTCGGCGCGGGCGCGAGTCCTCAGCGTCCACCGAACTCCACGGAAGGACGCTGATGCCTGATCAGGTCGTGGCACAGGACAAGCCGGTGAGGAGCCTCATCCCGGCCCGCATGCACGACATGCCGTGGTCGCGGTTCCACTGGATGGTGATCTTCGGTCTCGGGACCGCCTGGATCCTCGACGGGCTCGAGGTCCAGATCGTCGCCGCCGGAGGCTTCGAGAAGACCCTCGGGATGACGGCGGCTGACGTCGGCCTCGCCGGCACCGTCTACCTCGTCGGTCAGGTGACCGGCGCCCTCTTCTTCGGGCGGATGACCGACACCCTGGGCCGCAAGAAGCTCTTCACGCTCACCCTGGCGCTCTATCTGGTCGCTTCGGGTCTCGCGGCCTTCTCGCCGAACATGTGGATCTTCCTCGCCCTGCGGTTCGTCGCCGGGACCGGCATCGGCGGTGAGTACTCCGCCGTGAACTCGGCGATCGACGAGCTCATCCCCGGCAAGTTCCGCGGGCGCGTGGACCTGGCGATCAACGGCACCTACTGGTTCGGTGCGGGGGTCGGCGCCTTTGCCAGCTACTGGCTGCTCAACCCCGACATCGTCGGCGAGTCGATCGGCTGGCGGATCGCCTTCCTTCTCGGCCCGGTCCTCGGTCTGGGCATCATCTACCTGCGTCGTCACATCCCCGAGAGCCCGCGATGGATGGTCACCCACGGCAAGATGGACGAGGCCGAGGAGGTCGTCTCTCGGATCGAGGACGAGGTCCGGGCCGAAGGGAAGACGCTTCCGGAGCTCGACATGGAGCATGACGGCATGTGGATCAAGGCCCGCGAGGGCCTCACGCCTCGGCAGCTCGCCTACGTCTTCTTCCAGATGTACCCCACGCGCACGGTCCTCGGCGCGACGCTGATGATCACGCAGAGCTTCCTCTACAACGCGATCTTCTTCACCTACTCACTCGTCCTGCAGAACTTCTACGACAAGACGCCTTCGAGCGCCGCGGTGTACTTCTTCCCCTTCGCCATCGGCAACCTGCTCGGACCGCTGCTGCTCGGCCCGCTCTTCGACACCGTGGGGCGCCGCAAGATGATCGGTGGCTGCTACGGCTTCGCGGCGGTCGTCCTGACGACCTCGGCCTTCCTCTTCAACGCCGACGTGCTGACCGCGGGGACGCACACGATCTTCTGGTGCGTGGCCTTCTTCTTCGCGAGCGCCGGCGCCTCCGCCGGGTACCTCACGGTCTCGGAGATCTTCCCCCTCGAGGTGCGCGGCCAGGCGATCTCCTACTTCTTCGCCATCGCGCAGATCTTCGGCGCCATCGGCCCCGTCTTCTACGGGTGGCTCATCGGCGACGGCAGCAGCCGGGGGCCGATGTTCTGGGGTTACCTCATCGCTTCAGGGATCATGCTCATCGGGGCGCTCGTCGCCGCGGTCTGGGGCGTGGACGCCGAGGGCAAGTCGCTGGAGGAGATCGCACCACCGCTCACCAGCTATGACGACGAGGGCAACGAGACCGTCGACCTGCCGGTCTGAGGAGAGTGAGATGAGCGAAGCACCCCGCCCCTACACCGTCGTCGTCGGGGTCAGCACGACCTCCGGGTCCCCGGCGGCACTGCGCTGGGCGGCGGCCCAGGTGGCCCTCAACGAGGGCCGACTGGTCGCCGTGCGCGCCTGGAAGATGACCGCCACCGCGGGCTCGACCTCCGGAGTCATCGCCGCGAGCACACCGCGAGAGCGGGACGTCGTGGGGACCCTCGAGCGCTCGCTCGCCGCCGACGTCGCCGCGGTGCTCGGGCCCGACCACGGCGCCGAGCTTCGCCTCGTGCGCGGCGGGCACCGGCGGGTGCTCCTCGAAGCGGCCGAGGGAGCTGACCTGCTCGTCATCGACGCGCCTCGCCGGCTGGCCGGCGAACCGATGTTTGCGCAGCGCCTCCTCGAGCGCGCGACCTGCCCGGTGGTCGCCATGCCCCCGAGCATCTCGGAGCAGCCCCTCGGAATGGTCGAGCGCGCAGGACGGGCCATCGGGCGCGCCGCGGTCCGCTCCGCAGGCACGGCCGGGAGGCCCGGCTATCGTCCCCCTGCGCCCCCACGGCACTAGCCGGTGGCCCGGGGCCGCAGTCGAGCGCTCACGAGATCGGCCGTGCTGGTAGCCGCCTGCGCCAGGCGGGCGGAGCCCCCTTCGTCGACGTCGGCGGAGCGATAGGTGACCGCTACCGCGGCCACAGGATGACCGTCGCGGTCAAGGACGGCCGAGGCGACGGATGACAGGTCGGGCGAGACGCTTCCCGCCTCGACGGCGTGCCCGCGGGCCCGGACGTCGACGAGCAGTCGTCGCAGGGCCGATGGTGTCGCCGGCCCACCGCCGACCATGACCGCGGCCGACGGGTAGAGGGCCGTGACCTGCCGGCGGGGGAGGGCGGCGAGCATCGCCAGCCCGCTCGCCGTGAGCGTCGCCGGCAGGCGCACCCCGACGTCGGTGACGAGCGAAGGGCGACGCGGCGCCCGCTCCTCGATGACGTAGAGGACGTCTCGACCCGACAGCACCGCCAGGTGCGCGTTGTGCGTCGTCGCGTCGACGAGCCGCTCGACGAGTGGCCGGGCCAGCCGCTGGAGCGGGTCCTGGCGCTGGTACCCCGCGCCGAGCTCGTGGACCGCGGCTCCGATGCCGTAGGTGCGCTCCTCGGCGTAGTGCACGACGTAGCCGTGCTCCACGAGGACCGTGAGCAGGTGGTAGGTGCTGCTGCGCGGCAGGTCGAGCGCGCGGGCGAGGTGCGCAGCGGGGATGGGTTCGGCGCGGCTGGCCAGGTGGGTCAGTGCGCGCAGCGCGTGGCCCGCGGAGGTGGCATTGGACATGGGGCTCCTGTCTCGTATCCGAGACACTATCCCCTCCGTCGGCGCTCCCGGTGACGCCGAAGGGAGTTGCATGGACCCATGAGCACCGACACCACCACCGTCGTCCTCGGCGACCGGCCCCTCACCATCGACGAGGTCGTCGCCGTCGCCCGCCACCACGCCGCCGTCGAGATCAGCGACTCCGCCTGGGAGCGGGTCCGCGCTGCGCGCACCGTCATCGAGGGCCTCGCGGAGGACACCGTCGCCCACTACGGCGTCTCGACCGGCTTCGGCGCCCTGGCGACGACGCACATCCCGCACGACAAGCGCGCCCAGCTGCAGCGCTCGCTCGTGCGCAGCCACGCGGCCGGCGCGGGCCCAGAGGTCGAGGAGGAGGTCGTGCGCGCGCTCATGCTGCTGCGCGTCCAGACCCTCGCGACCGGTCGCACCGGCATCCGCGAGGAGACCCTCCGTCTCTACCTCGCGCTGCTGCAGCGCCACATCACCCCGGTCGTCCACGAGTACGGGTCGCTCGGCTGCTCCGGCGACCTCTCCCCGCTCAGCCACTGCGCGCTCACCCTCATGGGCGAGGGGCGGGTGCGGGTCGACGGCGGCGACGAGGTCGACGCGGCCGAGGCGCTCACCGGTGCCGGCCTGACCCCCGTCGAGCTCCACGAGAAGGAGGGCCTGGCGCTCATCAACGGCACCGACGGCATGCTCGGCATGCTCTGCCTCGCCGTCCACGACCTGCGCCGCCTGCTCACCACCGCCGACATCGCCACCGCGATGAGCGTCGAGGGGCTGCTCGGGACCGACGACGTCTTCGCCGCAGACCTGCAGGCCCTGCGCCCCCAGCCCGGCCAGGCCCTCTCGGCCGCCAACATGCGCGCCGTCCTCGCCGACAGCCCGATCCGTGACAGCCACCGCGACCCGGCGGCCTGCACGCGCGTCCAGGACGCCTACTCCCTTCGCTGCGCGCCGCAGGTGCACGGTGGTGCCCGCGACACCGTCGAGCACGCCGCGACGATCGCCGGCCACGAGCTCTCCTCGGCCATCGACAACCCCGTCGTCACCCTCGACGGGCGCGTGGAGTCCAACGGCAACTTCCACGGGGCACCCGTGGCCTACGTCCTCGACTTCCTCGCGATCGTCGCCGCTGACGTCGCGAGCATGAGCGAGCGGCGCACCGACCGCTTCCTCGACGTCAAGCGGTCCAACGGGCTGCCGCCCTTCCTCGCTGATGACCCCGGCACCGACTCCGGCCTGATGATCGCGCAGTACACGGCCGCCGGGATGGTCTCGGAGATGAAGCGCCTGGCCACCCCCGCCAGCGTCGACTCGATCCCGAGCAGCGCCATGCAGGAGGACCACGTGTCGATGGGCTGGGGCGCCGCGCGCAAGCTGCGCCGCAGCGTCGACGCGCTCGCCCGGGTCGTCGCCATCGAGCTGCACACCGCCGCGCGGGGGATCGCGCTGCGGGCCCCCCTTCGTCCGGCATCGGCCACCGCCGCAGTCATCGACGCCCTCGCCGAGCACGGGGAGAGCGGGCCCGGCCCGGACCGCTTCACCTCGCCCGACCTCACCGCCGCCCACCTCGCCGTCGTCGACGGGTCGGTCCTCGCGGCCGCACAGTCCGTCACCGGCTCGCTGAAGTAGAAGGAGCCTGATCACCATGGACGGAGCCCGTCCCGTGCGTGCCCCCCGAGGCACCGAGCTGACCGCCCGCAGCTGGCAGACCGAGGCGCCGCTGCGCATGCTCATGAACAACCTCGACCCCGAGGTCGCCGAGCGCCCTGACGACCTCGTCGTCTACGGCGGCACCGGCCGTGCCGCGCGATCGTGGGAGGCCTTCGACGCGATCGTCGAGACCCTCACCGACCTCGCCGACGACGAGACGCTGCTCGTGCAGTCGGGCAAGCCGGTCGGCGTGCTGCGGACCAACCCGTGGGCGCCGCGCGTGCTCCTGGCCAACTCCAACCTCGTCGGCGACTGGGCCACGTGGCCGGAGTTTCGCAAGCTCGAGGCCGAGGGCCTGATGATGTACGGCCAGATGACCGCCGGGTCGTGGATCTACATCGCGACCCAGGGGATCCTCCAGGGCACCTACGAGACCTTCGCCGCGGTGGGTCGCAAGCGGTTCGGTGGGACGCTCGCCGGCACCCTGACCCTCACCGGCGGCTGCGGCGGCATGGGCGGCGCGCAGCCCCTCGCCGTGACGCTCAACGGCGGCGCCTGCCTCATCGTCGACGTCGACGAGACGCGGCTGCGCCGGCGCCAGGCCAAGCGCTACCTCGACGAGGTCGAGACCGATCTCGAGGTGGCCCTCGCCAAGGTCATCGCGGCGAAGGGGGAGCGCCGCGCCCTGTCCGTCGGTCTCGTCGGCAACGCCGCGGAGATCTTCCCCGAGATCCTGCGCCGCCACCGGGCCGGCGAGGTCGAGGTCGACGTCGTCACCGACCAGACGAGCGCGCACGACCCGCTGAGCTACCTGCCGGCGGAGGTGACGCTCGACGAGTGGCAGCGCGAGTCCGAGGCCGACCCGGAGGGCTTCACCAAGAAGTCGCGCGAGTCGATGGCCGCGCAGGTCCAGGCGATGGTCGAGTTCCAGGACGAGGGCGCCGAGGTCTTCGACTACGGCAACAGCATCCGCGACGAGGCCCGGCACGCCGGCTACACGCGGGCCTTCGAGTTCCCCGGCTTCGTCCCGGCGTACATCCGGCCGCTCTTCTGCGAGGGGCTCGGGCCCTTTCGCTGGGTGGCGCTGTCGGGTGACCCGGAGGACATCGCCGTCACCGACGCCGCGCTCAAGGAGCTCTTCCCGGACAACGAGCACCTGCACCGCTGGCTCGACGCCGCCGGCGAGCTCGTCGAGTTCGAGGGCCTGCCCGCGCGCATCTGCTGGCTCGGCTACGGCGAGCGGCACCAGGCGGGCCTGCTCTTCAACGAGCTCGTGCGCGAGGGCAAGGTCAAGGCGCCGATCGTCATCGGCCGCGACCACCTCGACTCCGGCTCCGTCGCCTCGCCCTACCGCGAGACCGAGTCGATGCTCGACGGCTCCGACGCCATCGCCGACTGGCCGCTGCTCAACGCCCTCACCGCGACGAGCTCCGGTGCGACCTGGGTGTCGATCCACCACGGCGGCGGCGTGGGCATTGGCCGCTCGATCCACGCCGGCCAGGTCGGCGTCGCCGACGGCACCGACCTCGCCGCGCAGAAGCTCGACCGGCTGCTCACCAACGACCCCGGCATGGGCGTGATGCGGCACGTCGACGCGGGCTACTCGCGGGCCGCGGAGGTCGCCGCCGAGCGCGGGGTGCGGGTGCCGATGGAGCCGCGCATCCGGGACGGGCAGGAGGGGTGAGCATGGCTCCCTTCGCGTGGAGCGGGCGCAGCGACGGCGACGGGCCGGCGCACCGGCGCTTCTGGGGCGTCGTGGCCGAGCCCAGGTCCGGCCGACCGGCCGACGCCGCGCTCGTCGGCTTCGCCAGTGACGAAGGGGTGCGCCGCAACCGCGGTCGCGTCGGCGCGGCCGAGGGGCCGGGGGCGATCCGGGCCGCGCTCGCCTCCCTCGCCGTCCACGAGGACCTCACGGTCGTCGACCACGGTGACGTCGTCATCGACGGCGAGGACCTCGAAGGGGGCCACGCCCGGCTCGGCGAGGTGATCGCGGCCGCCCGCGAGGGCGCCGACCTGACCGTCGTCCTCGGGGGCGGGCACGAGACGGCCTACGGCAGCCATCTCGGGCTCGGCCTGCGGCCGGGGCTCGGGGTGCTCAACCTCGACGCGCACTTCGACCTGCGGGAGGCGGACCGGCCGACGTCGGGCACGCCCTTCCGGCAGATCGCGCGCGAGCGCCAGGCGGCGGGGCTGGACTTCGACTACGCGGTGCTCGGCATCGCGCGCACCGGCAACACGTCGGCACTCTTCGACACCGCCAAGGCGCTCGGCGCGCGGTGGTTGCTCGACGACGACAGCCAGCAGGTCGAGCCGGCCGTGGCCTTCGTCGGCGACGTCCTCGCGGGGGTCGACGAGGTGTACCTGACGATCGACCTCGACGTGCTGCCCGCTGCGGTGGCGCCCGGGGTGAGCGCGCCTGCGGCACTGGGGGTTCCCCCCTTCGTCATCCAGTCGGTGTGCGACGCGGTCGTCGACAGCGGCAAGCTCGTCCACCTCGACGTCACCGAGCTCAACCCGCGCCTGGACGTCGACCAGCGGACCGCCCGCGTGGCGGCCCGGTTGATCCACCGCGTCATCACCCGCGAGGCCGCGCGCAGGAGGTCGGCATGAGCACGCTCGTCACCAACATCGGTGAGCTCGTCACCTGCGACGGCACGGGCGAAGGGGGCGTCGGCGCCCGCGCCGACCACGCCCTCGTCGTCGACGCCGGGCGCATCGCTTGGGTCGGGCCCGCTTCGTCGGCACCCGCCGCGGACGCGGTCATCGACGTCGAAGGGCGTTGTGTCACACCGGGTTTCGTGGACAGTCACGCCCATCTCGTCTTCGCGGGGGACCGGTCGGCGGAGTTCGCCGCTCGGATGGCGGGCCAGGTCTACGACGGGGGCGGCATCGGGGTGTCGGTCGCTGCGACCCGCGAGGCCGGTGATGACCACCTGCGGGCCGCGCTCGCGGCTCGCGTCGCGGAGATGCGCGCCCAGGGCACGACGACGGTCGAGGTGAAGTCCGGCTACGGCCTCACCGTCGCCGACGAGGAGCGGGCGCTGCGCCTGGCCGCTGAGGTCACCGACGAGGTGACCTATCTCGGGGCGCACGTCGTGCCCGCGGAGATGCGTGATGACCGGGCGGGCTACGTCGAGCTCGTCACCGGCGAGATGCTCGCGGCGTGTGCGCCGCACGCCCGGTGGGTCGACGTGTTTTGCGAGCCGCACTCGCCGCACGCCTTCACCGGGGAGGAGTCGCGCGAGGTGCTCGAGGCCGGCCGCGCGGCGGGGCTCGGGCTGCGGGTCCACGGCAACCAGCTCGGTCACGGGCCCGGTGTGCAGCTTGCCTGCGAGCTCGGCGCCGCGAGCGTCGACCACTGCACGTACCTCTCGTCGGCGGATGTCGACGCGTTGGTCGGCTGTGCCGGCACGACGACGGCGACGCTGCTGCCGGGCGTGGAGTTTTCGACCCGGTCTCCGTGGCCGGATGCCCGGGCGCTGCTCGATGCCGGGGTGTCGGTCGCGCTCGCGAGCGACTGCAACCCGGGGACCTGCTACTCGAGCTCGATGCCCTTCGTCATCGCGCTCGCGGTGCGGGAGATGGGCCTCACGCCGAGCGAGGCCGTCGTCGCCGCGACCCGCGGCGGAGCCCGCGCACTGCACCGCGACGACATCGGCCGGATCGAGGTGGGTGCCCGCGCCGACCTCGCCCTGCTGGAGGCGCCCAACCACCTGCACCTGAGCTACCGCGCCGGGGTACCGATCGCCCGGTCGTTGGAGGTCTGAGGGCTTGCGCATTTCCCTAGGGAAATACGGAGGACGGCTGTCATTTCCCTAGGGAAATACGGAGGGCGGCTGTCATTTCCCTAGGGAAATGCGGACGAAGGGGAGGGGCTCAGCCCCGGTCCCAGGGCGTCACCCAGTCCGGGGCCGGGTCCTCACCGGTCCGCCCGTCGACCGACTCGAGCCCATCGGCCTTCCACCGCAGGGTGGCTCGCTGGCGGTCGAGAGCCGCGACGATCTGCTCCGCGTCGCTGCCGGCGAGCGGCGGCTCCCACGACGGGTGCCGGTCGGGGTCGTGGGTGACGTCATGACGCCTCCTCCTGATCCGTGCTGGTCCTGCGACCGCCTGCCCACCGACTCGGCGGCATGTCGACGTCGAGCTCGGGGCGGGCGTCGGGCGCCGCGACGGCGTCGAGCAGCTCAGGGGCGGTGAGTGGGCGCGGGGCCACCGACACCGGCTCGACCTCGGGCAGGCCGTCGGTCGCGAGACCCAGCTCGTGCATGCGGCGGGCACTGACGAGCACCCGGCTCTCGAGCGACCCGACGAGCCGGTTGTAGTCGTCGACGGATCGCTGCAGCGAGCGGCCCATCCGGGTCGCGTGCTCCCCGAGCGTCGCCAGTCGGGCGTACAGCTCGCGGCCGACCGACAGCAGCTCGCGGGCTTCGCTCGTCACCGTGTCCTGCTGCCACGCGAAGGCGACGGTGCGCAGCAGCGCGAGCAGGGTGCTCGGGGAGACGAGCACGACCCGCGCCGCCATGGCCTCCTCGTGCAGGCCGGGCACCCGCGCGAGGGCCGCGGCCAGCGTCGCGTCGGATGGGACGAAGCACACGACCATCTCGGGCGAGGGGTCGAAGGCCGTCCAGTAGGCCTTGCCCGCCAGGGTGTCGACGTGCGCGCGCAGCGCGGCCGCGTGCCCCTCGAGCAGGCGGTCCCGCTCGCCGGGGTCGATGTCGTCGGCCTGCGCCTGAAGCCAGTGCGACATCGGGGCCTTGGCGTCGATGACGAGGTGCTTGCCGCCCGGCAGGTGCACCACGACGTCGGGGCGCACCGCACGCTCGTCGCGCGCCACGCCCTGGGCCTGCTCCTCGAAGTCCGTGCGCGCGAGCATCCCCGACACCTCGAGCACCCGTCGCAGCTGGACCTCGCCCCACGCCCCGCGCACCGACGAGATGCGCAGGGACGAGGCGAGCGACGAGGCCTCGTGGCCGACCCGGGTCGTCGTCTGCTCGACGCGGCCCAGCGCTTCGCGCACCGACGCGAACTGGTCGACCCGGTCGCGCTCGAGCTCGTCGACCTTGCGCGAGACCCGCTGCAGCACCTCGCCCATGGGGGCGAGGGCCGCGGCCGTGCGGGAGTCGTCATCGTGGACCGCTGCGATCTCGTCGATCCGCTCGCGCAGCCCGTCGCGCTCTGCCCGCAGGCCGGCCACCTCGGCTCGCCCGGTCAGCCACACGAGCAGACCGCCGACGACGAGGCCGAGGAGCAGGCCCGTGATGAGGGTCGTGATGTCCATGGCCCCAGCCAACCAGCGACCCCCGACAGCCGTGGGACGGGCGGCGGCCGAAGCCGATCAGAAGGGCGGCGCGTCCTCCTCGGCCTCGTTGGTCCCCACGGGCGGGGACGAAGGGGAGGTGGGGCTCCCTTCGTCGGGCTCGTCGGTCCCCGCCAGCGGGGACGAACCCTCCGCGTCGACCGCGTGCACGGGGTAGGTGAAGGCGACGACACCGCCCGGCGTCACCCATTCGGTCGAGCCGTCCTCGCGCAGGCGGTGGCCCCAGCGGGGGGAGTGCTTGACCCGGTGGTGGTGCCGGCACAGGTCCGACAGGTTGGCCGGGCTGGTCTCGCCGCGCGGCCACGGCGTCGCGTGGTCGACGTCGGCGGACCAGCCGAGTCGTCGCGACTCCACCGGCCGGTCGCAGCCCCACATCCGGCAGATGCCGTCGCGGGTCGCGACGAACTCGCGCTGCGCCCGCGGGATCGCATAGCTCGACGTCGACGTCTCGAGCAGGGTGCCGGTCCGCGCGTCGAGCAGCGCCCGACCGACCCGCGTGTCGAGGCGCCCGACGACTGCCGCGACGGCGTCGGGCGGCACGAAGCCGACGCCCGGGATCGTGGTCCCCGACACCCACCGGTCGCCGCCACCGACCCGAACCTGGGTCGTCACGTCTTCGCCCATCCACTCGTGCGCGAGCACACCGACCGCGTCGGCGCCCTCGCCAGAGACGATCCGCAGGTGCTCGTGCACCACCGCCTCGTGGGTGACGCCCTCCTCGAAGAGGCCGGCCACGGGGTCCTCCTCGCCACGGCAGACGGGGCACGTCGGGTCGTCCACCGGCACGAACGTCAGCCGCGAGACTGCCGACGCGATGATCGGCACCCCGAGCCGCACCTCGGCAGTGACCTCGCTGCCGCACAGCACGAGGTCGGCCAGGCCCAGGGCTCGTGCGGTGCCGATCGGCAGGTCCGGCTGCTCAGCGCGCCACCGCTGGCCCGCGGCGTCGACGGCGACCTTGATCGCCGCGGCGATTTCGCTCGGCAGGACCGCCGTGAGCCAGCTGGTGCCGACCGCTCCGGGCTCCGTACGCACGTCGAGCCTGGTGGCGCGGTTGGCGTCGGCCCGGGCCTGCACGAGGTCCGGCTCGAGCCGCGAGACGAGGCGTCGGCAGGTCTTGGCGACCTCATGCGGCTCCATCCCGACGACCCGGACCGAGCCGGGCGATCCACGGCGGGCGGCGAGCAGGTGCTCGACGATCGCCGCCGTCGTCTCGGGCGTGGTGTCACGCGTGTGCCGGTGCACCATCTCGAGGGCGCGGCGCCCGATCCGACCCTCGGCGACGAGCGCCGCCAGGGCTGCGAGGTCGGTCGCCGCACGCGACGCCACCGCGCACCGTCGGCTCGCCTCGGTGGGTCCGATACCGGTCGCCACGGCCACCGCGTCGGACGCCATGTCGGCGACCGTGCCCGCGGGCAGGCGCACCTCCCGGTAGCGGCCGTCCGGGCCGCGCTCCTCGCCCCGGCGCCCGACCTCCGCGACGAGGGCGAGCTCCAGACCGTCGACCGCCCGGCGGACCGCCTCGGTCGCCACGAGGCCCCGCTCGAGCTGCCCGTCGTCGAGGCCGGGAGCGCCACGCAGCACCCGGTCGCGGGCCGTCGTCACCGCCCCCAGCACCCCGTCGAGCCACCGATCCGGGTCCGGACCCGGGTCACCTGGACCCGTCCGCGACCGCACCTCCCCGAGCGGCCCGGTCCCCACCGTCTCCATCTGCACGACCGTCACGTCGTCCCCCTTCGTCATCGTCGACGAGCCATGCCCCCATCCTCTCGCCGAGCACCGACAACGCTGCGGGCGAAGGGAGTACACGCCCGGGTAGCCTCGTGGCCATGACGAGCGACGAGCCCACCGAGGAAGAGGTGAAGGCCGCCGCGACGCGGCCCGACCTCGCGACAGAGGCCGGTCGGCTCGCCTTCATCAAGGTCCTCAACACACGCCTTCCCAAGAAGCGGCTCATCGCCCAGGGCCTGCTGCGCGACGAGGCCGGCCGGGTTGCCCTGTGCGAGCTGGTCTACAAGCGCGACCAGGATCTGCCCGGCGGCATCGTCGACCCGGGGGAGTCCCCGGCGCACTGCGTGGTGCGCGAGGTCAAGGAGGAGCTCGGTCTCGAGGTCACCGTCCGCGGCATGCTCGCGGTCAACTGGCTGCCGCCCTACCGAGGGTGGGATGACGCGCTGCTGTGCCTCTTCGACCTCGGGACCGTGCCCAGCACCTTCCTCGACGACGCGACCCTGCAGGCCCGCGAGATCAAGGCTGTGCACTGGGTCGACCCGGCGACGGTCGCCGAGCGGGTCGCGCCCTACACCGCGGCGATGATCGCCGAGGCGGTCGCGACCGACACGACGCTCTACCTCGAGAACTCCACGGAACGGGGCGACCCGTGAGCGACCCCCTCCACGACCTGGAGCTGCCCCGCCGCCAGCCGACGAACCGGCCCCTCCTGTGGCAGATGTGGGGCCGCGAGACGGCCAAGGACTTCATCCTGCTGCTCGCCGCGCTGCCGATCGTGTGCACCCTGGTTTACGTGCCGGTCATCGCGACGTCCGGTGGGTCGTGGCCGCGTCTGCTCGGACTGCTCGCACTCTTCGTCGCGATCTGGTGGGCCCTGCGGACCGTGCTGCGGCGCTGGGTCGCCGCCGGCGACGCCCGTGACGGGACGGACGAGGCCGGGGATCCCCCTTCGCGCGGTTAGACTCCTGTCCCCGTGGCACTCTCCATCGGAATCGTCGGTCTCCCCAACGTCGGTAAGTCGACGATGTTCAACGCTCTGACGAAGAACAACGTCCTCGCCGCGAACTACCCCTTCGCGACCATCGAGCCCAATGTCGGCGTCGTCCCGCTGCCGGACTCCCGCCTGGCGCGGCTCGCCGAGATCTTCGGCAGTGACAAGATCCTGCCCGCGACGGTCTCCTTCGTCGACATCGCCGGCATCGTCCGTGGCGCGAGCGAAGGGGAGGGGCTGGGCAACAAGTTCCTCGCCAACATCCGCGAGTCCGACGCGATCTGCCAGGTGGTGCGCGCCTTCGTCGACGACGACGTGACCCACGTCGACGGCAAGATCGACCCCGCCTCCGACATGGAGACGATCAACACCGAGCTCGTGCTCGCCGACCTGCAGACCCTCGAGACCGCGATCCCGCGGATCGAGAAGGAGGTCAAGGGCAAGAAGACCGACAAGGAGGTCCTCGACACGGCGCTCGCCGCCCGCGGGGTCCTCGAGGCCGGCGACACCCTCTTCGCGAAGGGGGCCGCCGCCGGGGTCGACATGACCATCGCCTCACAGCTCGGGCTGCTCACGACCAAGCCCTTCCTCTACGTCTTCAACGTCGACGAGGACCAGCTGACCGACACCGACCTGCAGGCCCAGTGGCAGGCGCTCGTCGAGCCGGCGGAGGCGATCTTCCTCAACGCCAAGCTCGAGTCCGAGGTCGCCGAGCTCGACGACGAGGACGCCCGCGAGCTGCTCGAGGGTGTCGGCATCGACGAGCCGGGCCTGGACCAGCTGGCGCGCAAGGGCTTCAACACGCTCGGGCTGCAGACCTACCTCACCGCCGGCCCCAAGGAGTCGCGCGCCTGGACGATCCACAAGGGTGACACCGCGCCCAAGGCCGCCGGCGTCATCCACACCGACTTCGAGCGCGGCTTCATCAAGGCCGAGGTCGTCTCCTTCGAGGACCTGGACACGCTCGGCTCGATGGCCGAGGCGAAGGCCGCCGGCAAGGTCCGCATGGAGGGCAAGGACTACGTCATGGCTGATGGTGACGTGGTGGAGTTCCGCTTCAACGTGTAGCGGAAGCTCCGGGCAGTTGGCGTTCAGACCACCCGCGGGTAGTCGATCGTCAGCAGAGTGTCGTCGCGGACGTCGCGCAGCACGCTCTCGCTGAGTTCTCCGATGCCGATGCCTCGAGCTCGGGAGGGCACCACATCGTCGTCCCCGGGGCTCCAGGCTCGGAGCACAGCGACACGCGAGACGTTCGCGACGTGGTCCGGCATGTCACGCAACCACCCGAGCCACGCGTCGGCTTCGATCTCACCGTGGACCGGCGCCTCGTTGCGACGCCCGATGAGAGTGTCGCAGTCACACATCCGGCTGGTCAGAGTGAACACCACGGACGAGCCTCGGACACGACCGGAGGCTATGCGCATGGTGGTCTGCACGGGCGGCATGCCCAGCCTGTCCTCAGTGAATCGCTGGAACTTCGAAGTGAAGGCTGCGGCGTTGATCGCCCACAGATTGGTGGCGCACATCCTCCCGAATTTACGTGCTCTCGATACGCGACGGCGAGGCCTATCCGTGACGCCACCCGGTCGAGTTTCGTTTCGACGAGAGTGAGTCCGCCGACGTCGACACCGGCACGATCGAAGATGGCTTTCGCTCGCTCTTCGCGGGGAGCGCGGGCCCGAGTACGCGCTGCACTACCTGCAGCGCGCCAGGTCCTTCATGGCCGCCCTCGCGCGGAGCGGCCGTGGCATGGGCTACACGATCGGCTGATCGCGCAGCGCGCGCGCCGCGAAGTACCCCTCGATCCGCTCCTCGTCCCACCGGTGCGCCTCGCGCAGCCCCTCGGCGAGCATCGCGAGGTAGGCCGGTCGGGGAGCGGTGTGCGGGACCGCGTGCATGCCGTGGGGCGCGGTGAAGGTGAGCATCGGCAGCCCCTCGTGCTCGCCGACCCGCACGAGCGTCTCGTAGTGGCCGGGCCCCGCCTGGTGGCGCTCGCCGGGCAGCCCGGTGAGCAGCACCTCCTCGAGCGGGTCGTCCGGGTCGGCCGGCCGGTGCATCTCCTGGTTGGCGACGTCGACGAACTGCCCGATCGTCAGCAGGTAGGCGCGGCCGGCGGTCTCGCCGGGGGAGTCGTGGTCGTAGAAGGCGACCCCGCCACCCCAGGTCCGCGACTCGCCGGCGAAGTACAGGCTCCCCGGCAGGGTCACCGCGTGATCGGCCGTCGGCATGGTCCGGTCGCGCGCCCCGGCATAGGTCCTCATCGATCCAGGCGGCGTGCCACCGGCGAGGTAGCAGCCGAGACGGCGGCGGGACATGTTGGAGCCATAGCTGACGTACCACAGGTGCGAAGGGAGCATCCCTCCCATTGTCGTCCGCGCACCTCCGGACGGCCACACAGCCCCCGCTTGGGCCGGTCCGCCGAGCCGTCTGCGGCACAATCGAGCGCGTGCCGCACCTGCTGGACATCGGGTCCCGGAAGTTCTGGACGATCACCGGGCGATCCGTCGACCTCGATGGCGACGAGAGCTGGCTCGACGGCCCCGTGAGCGGCTCGCCACGGGTGGCCAAGGACTGGCTGGCGGCCGAGGCCGCGCGCCACGGCGGTTCGGTGGTCGACGACGACCCCAGCGCGGGTCTGCTGCCGTCGATGTCGCTCCTCGACGGGCCAGGCTTCGACGCCGCCCGGCTGCACCCGGCGGTGCGTGACTTCTACGAGCACACGGCCTCGTGGCGGATGGAGGTCTGGTCGGCCTGGTCCCCGCTCTTCTGGCCGGGCGGGGAGCTCGTCGCCAGACTCTGGGGGAGGCGGGTGGAGCAGCTGGCCCTGCCGATGCGCCCGCTCGACGTCGCCCACGGCATGGACAGCGTCGTGACCCCGATCCTCGACGCGCAGGGCGAGCAGGTCGCCGCCGCGTGGACCCGCGCCCTGCGCGCCACCGGCCGCACCGTCTTCAGCGGGGCCTACGCGACGCGGACCCTCCCCGGGGCCGACCGCCCCAGCGTGCACGTGACCTTCCCCCTCGAGTCGGGCAACCTCCAGGTCTTCCTGCGGCCCTCGGTCCTCGACGGCGGTGGCTTCCTCCTCGAGTCGCTCGGTGGGCGGTTTGGCGAGGACGGTGCCTACGTCGTCGTCCGGGGGCGACGCAGCCACGCGGCCAAGGTGCCGCTGCGGGAGACCTTCCACATGTACCTCGACCCGCAGGGGACGCTGCGCACCGACCACGTGCTGCGCATGTGGGACCGTCCCGCCCTTCGCCTGCACTACAAGCTGGAGCCCGCGGCATGATCCACAGCTTCCACCTGGCCCAGGTGCCCGCGCGCGTAGGAGCGGCAGTACTTCTGCGGCCGCGCACCCCGGCAAGCGTCCCCGGTCTCGACCACCTCGAGTGTCTCTCCCTCATGCGACTCGGGGCGCCCGTCGTCTCGCCCGAGCGACTCCAGCTGCGACGGCTGGCGGTCTTCGCCCAGTGGCGCGACGAGGATGCCCTCGTCCGCTTCCTCGAGCGTGACCCGCTGGGTCAGCGGCTCGACGCCGGCTGGCACGTGCGGCTGGAGTTCGTCCGGCGCTGGTCGACGATCGCGGCCTTCGACGGGCTGCCCGCCCGCACCGGCACCCTGGAGCAGGACGAGCCGGTCGTGGCCGTCACCCTCGCCCGCATGAAGATCCCCGAGATCCCGCGCTTCCTGCACCACGGCCGCCCGGTCGAGCGCCTCGTCCGCGACCACCCCGGGGTGACGCTCGCCGCGGCCGCGCTGCGCCCGCCGCGGACGATCTCGACCTTCTCGATCTGGCGCAGCGTGCGCGAGATGGGCGAGATGGTCCACGGCCGCTCCGAAGTGCCTGAGCCGGACCGGCACTCCGCGGCGATGCGCGAGCGGGAGCGGCGCGACTTCCACCACGAGTTCGCGACCTACCGCTTCCGACCGCTGTCCGAGCACGGTTCGTGGCTGGGGCGGTCGGATCTCGTGCCTTGGTCGGACCCGGCCAGCTCCTCCGCCAGCCCGAGCAGGATCCCGTCGGGCCCTCGCACGTAGCAGAGTCGATAGGCGTCCTCGAAGCGCAAGATCTCGGTGCTCACCATCTCGACGCCCTTGTCCTGCAAGCGATCCAGCGTGGCGTCGAGCTCGTCGACGGCGCACATCACCCGGAGGTAGCCGAGCGCGTTGACCGGCGCAGTGCGGTGGTCGGCGACGACCGGTCCTCCACGACGATGCCGACGTTGTCCATCCTCAGGCCCATCACCCCAGCGTGGGGCCGCGTGGGTCGGCGCTCAGTCCCCGTCGGAGAGCATCCGGCGGTGCGCCGCCTGCCGCCGCTCGGCGACCCACCGGTGGTCCCGGACGGCGACCGCAAACTCCGCCACCAGGTCGGCAGCCGTGCTGTCGAGGTGCAGGTTGCGCCGGCCGACAGGTGAGTCCTGCGACCACGGGCGGCTCACGTCGATCCGCCGCGCCAGGTCGTCGAGGTACTCGGCTCCACTGCACTCGTACCCCTCGACCTCCGCGGGCTCCAGCCGGACGAGGCACGACCCGTCGACCATGCTGCTGCGGACGTACCGCGACTCGAGGTAGAGGTCGTCCCCGCGCCGCGCGAGGAACCACGACCCCGGTCGGTGGTCGACGTAGCGCAGCGCATCCGCGGCGGCGGCGATGCGGGCCGCATCGCCCCACTGCTCCACGGGCGGGATCGCCTCCATCGGTCGCCGCCTGGCCTCGTCGTACATGACGTGGCCGAAGGTGGCCGGCCCGTCCCGATGGAGGGTGAGCGCGCTGATCCGACCGCAGTCGGAGCAGTCGAGCTGGCTCTCGACGCGCTCCATGAGCCCGGAGCGGTGCAGCAGCTGGAGGTCCGCGAGCGGCGCGGGGGAGTACGTGTCGGAGAGCAGGCCGTCGTCCCGCCTGCGGTGCAGGGCAACGACGGTCGCGTCGACGTCGAGCCCGTCACCGGCGGGTGCCCGCACCGGCAGGTCACCGCAGACGGGGCAGGTGTCGTCGTCCGGCTGGCAGGCGCGTCCCGGCTGGTCGAGGGTGACGGCGAACTCGACGAGGTGCCCGGGTTCCGTCCACCGACCGTCGAACCGGCAGCGCACGAAGCCGCCGTCGCGCTCGAAGTACGCGTACCTCCCGCCGAACCTCGGCCTGGCGTCCACGGCCTTCGCGAGGCCGTCCAGCGTCGTTCGTCGACCGGCTCGGCCGAGCCAGTCGCGCAGGTCGATCCCCGTGCGGGCGAAGGGAGTCGGCCGCACGTGGAGCAGCACGGCCACGACCGCGCCGTCGTGCAGCACGATCTCCCCGCCCGAGGCGAAGGTCAGCCGACGCGAGCGGTGAGCGGGCTCGTCGACGAGCCGCTCGTCCGTGGCGACGGGGGTGCCGCCGAACAGGTCGACGAGCTCCCGCACGGTCGGGTGGTCCTCGCTCGCGCCGAGGGTGTCGAGGAGCAGCTGGAGGCGGGTCATCAGTTGAGGATCTCGGTCTGCCGGAGCGTCCCGAGCCGCGCGCGCCAGGCCTGCCTCGCCGCCGGCGTCAGGCGGGTCCAGTCGTCGACCACCGGCACGACGCGAAGGGGGGTCGTCTCGTCCATGGCCTCAGGCTAGGCCCGCCGGTAGCGTCAGGTCATGGACCACCGGACAGTTCCCCGTGCCGCCGCGCTCGCCGCGGCGACAGCCCTGCTGGTCGGCTGCTCGGGGGAGGCGACGGACCGTGGTACCTCCGGGTCCGGCACGACGACGTCGGGTGCACCCCCTTCGTCCTCGTCCGGCAGCGCGCCGCCTGACGTCGTCACCGGCCTCGACGCCCCGTGGTCCATCGTGGTCGACGACGACATGACGCTCGTCAGCGAGCGCGACTCCGGCCGCGTCCTCGAGGTCACCGATGATGACGGCGGCACCCGCGAGGTCGGCACCGTCGAGGGCGTCTCCGCGGGAGGCGAAGGGGGCCTGCTCGGCCTCGCCGTGCACGACGACCACCTCTACACCTACTTCACGAGCGCCGACGACAACCGCGTCGTGCGCCACGAGCTGACCGGCGAGCCGGGCTCGCTCGCTCTCGGCGACGCCGAGACGATCCTCGACGGCATCCCGTCGGCGAGCTTCCACAACGGCGGTCGGATCGCCTTCGGGCCCGACGACATGCTCTACGTGACGACCGGTGACGCCGGCGAGACCGACCGCGCCCAGGACCCCGAGAGCCTCGCCGGCAAGATCCTGCGGCTGACGCCCGAGGGCGAGGTGCCCGAGGACAATCCCTTCGACGACTCGCTCGTCTGGACCCTCGGCCACCGCAACCCGCAGGGCATAGCCTGGGACGACGACGGGACGATGTATGCCAGCGAGTTCGGCCAGGACACGTGGGACGAGCTCAACGTCATCGAGGCCGGCGCCGACTACGGCTGGCCGACCGTCGAGGGCGCCGCCGACGACGGGCGCTTCACCGACCCGGTGCAGCAGTGGGCGACCGACGAGGCGAGCCCGAGTGGCATCGCGATCACCGACGACAGCATCTGGATCGCCAACCTGCGTGGCGAGCGGCTGCGCGAGGTGCCGCTCGACGACCCGAGCACCTCCACCGAGCACCTCGTCGGCGAGCACGGTCGGCTGCGGGACGTGGCGGTGGCACCCGACGGCTCACTGTGGGTCCTCACCAACGACACCGACGGTCGCGGCGACCCCGACGACGGCGACGACCGCATCCTGCGCTTGGGCGTCGTCAGGAAGGCCTGATGCCGCCGTAGCGGTGGTGCGCGGCGGCGAGGAGCTCGTGGAGGCGCCGCCGTCCGCCCGTGTAGCCGTGCTCGAGGACGTAGCCACCGGGCCCGAGCGGGCCGTATCGCGGTGGGCGCCGGCCGGCAGCCAGCAGGGCTCGGTCTCGCGCCTCGATCGCCTGCGGTGTCAGGACGTAGGTCACTGATCGCGGGCCGGGGCGGTAGGGCGCGCCGTGCATGCTCATCCGCTCGAAGCCCACCCGGGCGATGCCCGTCCACGGAACGTGCGAGCGGATGACACCGCCGGACTCCGTGGACAGACCCTCGCGGGAGAGGACGAGGGCCTCCCGACGGCGCAGTCGCACGACGACGGCGACGGGCAGGACGGCGCAGCCGAGCACCGCGACGGCGGAGGCCCAGGTGACGGGGTGCGCGAGCGCCACGCCCATCCGGTCGCGGCGCAGCCCGTCGCCGACGGCGAAGACGAGCCAGGCGAGCAGGCCCGCCCCGACGAGCAGAGCCAGCACGAGGAGGCCGAGCGCGTAGGCGCGTGAGCGGGCGATGCGGACCTGCCCGCCCGCGTCGAGCACGGCCATCGCCTGGGGCAGGGGTGGCGGGCCGCTCATCGTCCGGTGCGCTCGACGTCGGCCATGAGGACGGCGGGCCAGAGGTGGACCTCGGCTCGGGTGCTCGCCACCTGCAGGGTGGCGCGGGGGAGCAGGTCGAGCAGCGTCTCGGCCGTCGACAGCGGGTGCGCCGGGTCGTCCGTCCAGGCGAGGATCGTCGTCGGCAGGTCGATCGAGCGCAGTGCCTTGCGGTCGGGCAGGTCGCTGCGGGCGGCTCCGCGGAAGACCCACGGCAGCAGGTCGGTCCGCACGTCGGGCACGGTGTCGGGTGCCCCGGCGGTCGCCGGCGGCGCGGGTGCAGCGGCCTGGGCCCGCAGCAGTAGCTCGACGCCGTGGGTCTCGACCGCCTCGGCGGACCGCTCGTAGTCATGCGCCCTGGCGGCGCGGGTCTCCCAGGCCGTCGGGGGCACGATGAGTGTCAGCCCGCTGAAGCGCCCCGGCTCCAGCAGTGCCGCGTGCAGCAGGGTCGCACAGCCCATCGACGGCCCGACACCGTGCACGCGCTCGCCGGGGAACCACGCGTGGAGCAGGGCGAGCAGATCGTGGGCGAGCCGGGGCCACGCGTAGTCGTCGGCCACCGGTCGGCCGGTCGACCGGCCGTGCCCGCGGGCGTCGTAGCGCAGCAGTCGGGTACCGCTCAGACCGCGGCCGAGATCGAGGTCGAGGACCCGGTCGCGCTCCCGGCTGGAGGTCAGGCCGTGGAGCTGGACGACGGGGTGTCCCCCTTCGTTGCTGTACTCCGTCTGCAGCCGGGCGCCGGGGACGTCGAAGTCCGTCACGGGCCACCTCCTCGCCCGGCGCGCGGTCGGCACCGTGCGGCTACGGTAACCGCCATGAGGCTGTCCAACGTCGCCCACCTGCGGCTGCCCTTCGGGAGGCTCCTGGGTTACGACGTCACCGCCCGGCGCACCGGTCGCCCCCTGCCCGTCTCCTTCGACCAGCAGCGTCACGTGAGCGCTGGCGAACGGCCCGGCTCCTGGATGGCGATCTGCTTCACCCTGCCTGCCCCGGTTGCGCGGCAACGACTCTCGGCGGCCTGGCTCGCGGTCGTCGCCCGCCACGGCACCCTGCGGTCGAGCTTCTCCGTCGGCCCCGACGGGCAGCCGCTGCTCGAGGAGATCGAGGTGACGCCGGGGCAGTGGGTGGAGCACCCGATCGCCACCGGGCAGGCGGTCAACGACGCGGTGCGCGACGTCCTCGACGCCTCCTGCACCCCCTTCGCCACGCCCTCCCACCGGCTGTGCGTCCTGGAGACCGCGACCGCTCCGACGATGATCATCGGCGCCGACCACGCGCACGTCGACATGTGGTCGATGCTCGTCGTCATCCGCGACCTGCTCGCGGCCCTCGAGCTGACCGACGGCGACGAGGTGCCCGAGCTCACGCTCGTTCCCCCCTTCGCCGAGCACACGACCGCCCTGCGCCACCGCGACCCGGCGCCCGAGCACGTCCAGCGGCGCTGGGCGGAGGTCCTGGCCGCGAGCGGCGACGTCATGCCTCGCTTCCCGCTGCCCCTCGGCGAGCCGGTGCCGCAGGCCGAGCGGGTCGAAGTCCGTGACGTGCTCGACGTCGACGGCTCGGCGGCGCTCGCCGCCCAGGCACGTGGCGACGGCGTCTCGACCCTGGCCACGGTCGTCGCCTCGATGACGGCGGTGACCCGCAACCTCGCGGACGTGCCTCTCCGCGCGGTCTTCCCGGTACACTCGCGCTACGACGCGACGTGGCACGACTCGGTGGGCTGGTTCATCGCCAACTCCGTCCTCGAGTCCGCGGACCCCGACCCGAGCGCCTGTGCCGACGCTGTGAAGGAGGCGGTGCAGCTCGGCTCGTGGCCGCTCGCCGAGGTCTTCGCCCCGTGGGGCGGCATGCCCGAGGCGCCAGGCATGTTTGCGGTCTCGTGGCTCGACCTGCGGCGCCTGCCGGTGAGGGTCGACGCCGCGGGCCTCGACGCGCAGTACGTCGGCGCGAGCATCCGCTCCGACGGCGTCATGCTGTGGTTCATCATCGACGAGACCGGGCTGCACCTGCGCTGCCGCTACCCCGACACCGACGAGGCCCGGAGACACGTCGGCGGGTGGCTCGATGCCCTGGTGCACGATCTGAGGACCCGGGCCACCGAGTCCGTCGGTGGTGTCCTCGAGCTGGGGGAGCGTCGCTTCCGGGTCCGCCGGGCCGTGCGCGGCGACGTCGCGGCCATCGTCGCGCTTCTCGCCGACGACGAGCTCGGCGCGGCGCGCGAGGGCGACGACATCGCCCACTACGAGCGGGTCTTCGATGCGGTCGACCGCGACAGCGCGCAGTACCTCGCGGTCGTCCGGGACGAGCGCGACCGGGTGGTCGCCACCATGCAGCTGTCGATCATCCTCGGCCTGTCGCGCCGCGGCGCCACCCGACTGCAGGTCGAGGGCGTGCGGGTGGCCTCTGGTGAGAGGTCGGCCGGGCTGGGGACGGCGATGCTCGAGTGGGCCCACGAGCACGGGCGCGCGCACGGCGCGGCCCTGTCCCAAGTGACGACCGACCGGGTACGGACCCGGGCACACGCCTTCTACGAGCACCTGGGCTACGAGGCGAGCCACCTCGGTCTCAAGCGTCCGCTGTGACACGCCCCCTCGTCAGGGCAGGCGACCGCTGCGCATGAGCTGCTCGAGCAGCCGCACCGCGGCGACCGCGGCGGCGTCGGGGACCCGCACCATCCGGTCGATGTCCGCGGCGATGAAGCTCGTCTCGACCCGCTGGCGCCCGACGCCCTCGATGCGCGAGGTCGTGCTGGCGGAGGGACACGGCCGCCACCGCAGTCCGCGTCGACCGGCCGGCAGCGCCCGCCCGCTCGGGACGGCCCGCTCGATAGGCTCGCGGTCATGCACCCCATGCGCATCCGGGCCAACCAGACCATCGCCATCCTCCTCGTCTGCCTCGGCGTGGTCTCGCTCGCCGTCGGGATCCTGGCGCAGTCGGCGTCAGTCGTCGTCGGGGTGGTCCTCGCGGTGCTCGGCGTCCTGCAGCTGATCAACCCCATGGTGCGGCTGGAGCCGCACGAGGCGCGCGTCATCAGCCCGATCGGGATCACGATGCGCCGCTTCCCGCTGCGCGGCCCCCTCGACCTCGTCATCGACGGCAAGAACCTCGTGCACGTGCCGACGGGCAAGCGCGTGACGACCCTGGGCTTCGGCGTGCACCAGCCCGACGTCGAGGCTCTGCGCCACGTCATCCCGACCGCTCAGCGCTGAGGCGAGGGTCGCGGGAATGCCATCCGGCGCGCTCCCCGTTGTACCCACCATGCGCGCCATCACCTACGACCAGTACGGCACCACCGACGAGCTGCACCTGAGCGACCTGCCGGTCCCCAAGGTGGGCCCGAGCGAGGTCCGCATCCGGGTCACCCGGGCCGGGGTCAACCCCGTCGACTGGAAGGCCATGTCCGGCGGTCTCGACCCGATGCTCTCCGCCGACTTCCCGGTCATCCCCGGCTGGGACGTCGCCGGCGTCATCGACGCCGTCGGCCCGGACAGCCCCGAGTTCAGGCCCGGCGACCGGGTCGCCGCCTACGCCCGCAAACAGGTCCTGTCGGCCGGCACCTTCGCCGAGTACGTCACGGTCCGCGTCGACGACGTGGCAGCCGTCCCCGACGAGGTCACCGACGACGTCGCTGCGGCCCTCCCGCTCGCCGGGCTCACCGCCCTTCGTGTCCTCGAGACGCTGGCCGTGACGAAGGGGGACACCCTCCTGGTCCACGCCGCCTCCGGTGGCGTCGGCTTCGCCGCCGCCCAGCTGGCAATCGCCGCCGGGGCCACGGTCGTCGGCACGGCGTCGACGGCCAACCACGACAAGCTGCGCGACATCGGCGTGACGCCGGTGGAGTACGGCGACGGGCTCGACGAGCGGCTGCGCGACGTGGCGCCAGAGGGCTTCGACGCGGTCGCCGACTTCGTCGGCGGGGTCCTCGACGTCAGCCTCGCGGTGCTGCGCGAGGGCGGTCGCCTCGCCTCGATCACCGACCCGGCCGTCGAGGAGCACGGCGGCCGCTGGGTGTGGGTGCGGCCCGACGGGGCCCGCCTGGCCGACCTGCTCGACGAGGTCGCCGCCGGCCGGTTGATCGTCGACGTCGACCGGACCTTCCCGCTCGAGGACGTGGCGCAGGCCTTCGCCGCCAGCCAGTCGGGCGACGTGCGTGGCAAGCTCGTCATCGAGGTCGCCGACTAGGGTGCGGCCATGCCGCCGATGACCATCCGCCACAGCCGTCCCATGGCCATCACCTTCGTCGCCCTGGGCGTGCTCATCGCGCTCGTGTCCCTGCTCACCTCGGCGTGGGTCACCGTCGCGGCGGGCGTCGTGCTCACCGCCCTCGGCATCCTCCAGCTCGTCAACCCGATGCTGCGGATCGGGGTGGACGAGGTGCGCATGTGCAACCCGCTCGGCATCACCTTGCGCCGGTTCCCCGTCACCGAGCCGCGCGACCTCGTCCTCGACGGCAGGAACCTGCTCCACGTGCCGACCGGCAAGCGGGTCGCGGCACTCGGCTTCGGCGTGCACCAGCCCGACGTCGACTCGCTGCGGCAGGTCGTCCCCTTCGTGCCGCGTGGCTGACGAGGTCTCCTCCCGGGCCCGCCGCGACCGGCGTCGCCGCCAGTACCTGTCCCTCGGTCTCGGCGAGCTCGCCGCGGCCGCGGTCTTCGTGGGGGTGGCGCTCTGGCACGGCGCGCCCCTCGACACCGGCGGCCGGCTGGCCGTCCTCGGTGCCGTCGGGCCGCTCGCCGTCGTCCTCGTCGCCGCCGGCACCTACTGGCTGCTGGCCCGACGGTGGGTCGGCGTCGGCGTGATGCCCCTCGGGCTCGCCCGCGCGTACCTCGCCCTCGGGGTGCTCGCCGTCATCCTCCTCGCGGCCGGGCTCGCGGCGGTCGTCGCGGGCGCTCCCTCCCTGGCGTGGCTCGTGCTGCTCCTCCTCGTCTGGGCCTTCGGCGTGGTCGAGGTCGTCAACTACGCGCTCCGCCGCCTGGCCTTCCCCGCGCACCGGTGGGTGGCCGGGGTGGCGCAGGGACGCGTGCCTCAGCTGGCCGCCGACGTGCGGGCGGCCCTGATCGCGCGGTCCTAGGGTGGGTGCCATGGACGAGACCAAGGTCGTCACCGCATCCACCACCATCACCGCACCGCCCGAGGCGATCTTCGAGGAGATCGCCGACCCGGCGCGGCAGCTCGCCTGGGACGGCAACGACAACCTCGCGTCGTCCGCCTCCGGTCAGCGGGCCCGGGCCGTCGGCGACGTCTTCGTCACCACGACGACGCGGGGCAACGACCGCTACAACCACGTCGTCGACTTCGAGGAGGGGCGCCGCATCGCGTGGCGCCCGGCCGCGCAGGGGCAGGCTCCCTTCGGCCACGAGTGGCGGTGGCAGCTCGCCCCGACCGACGACGGTCGGACCCTGGTGACCCACACCTACGACTGGCGCGAGCTGACCGACGCGTCGCGGTACGAGCGGGCCCGCAGCACGACCGAGAGCAACCTGCGCGCCTCCCTCGACCGGCTCGCCGCGCTCTTCGGCTGAGCCCTGCGGGGCGCGTCGGTCAGTGGCCCGCCCCGAGCTCGAGCAGCAGGACGCCGACCATGATCAGTCCGATGCCCGCGAGCATCGGGCGGGTGAGCGGCTCGGCGAAGAGCACCCGTGAGCCGAGCGCGGTGAGCGCCACCCCGGCGGCCGCCCACGTGCCGTAGGCGACGCCGAGCGGCATCCCGTGCGAGAGACTCGCCGAGAGGGCGGCAAAGGCGGTGAGGTAGCCGACGCCGACGAGCCCGTACCACCGTCGGTCCTCGACGGCCGACCTCAACGCGAGGGTGCCGGTCACCTCGGCGCAGACGGCCACCGTGAGCCAGAGCCACCCGGTCACGCGCTCACGTCCTCGACCGGGGCGTGGCGGGTCCCCGTCTCGACGAGCAGCACCCCGGCGATGACGCAGCCGACGCCCAGGCCCATGACGGGGGTGAAGCGCTCGCCGAAGACGACCGTCGACAGGACCGTCTGAGGGTCACCCCGCACGCCGACCAGATGCCGTAGGCGACGCCCAGGCCCATCCCGCGGCGCAGGACGGCGGCCAGCAGGGTGAAGGAGGCCATGTACCCCGCCACGACGACGACGTAGAGCGCGGGTCGGTCCAGCGCGCCCTTGAGGCTCAGGGTTGCCGCCACCTCGCACAGGATCGCGGCGGCGAGCAGCAGCCAGGTCGTCATGGGAGGACTCTAGGTGCGCTCCGCGGGGACGTCGCCGGCTGACCGCCGGGTCGGCTCGACCTCAGGTGGTCGCGCGCCACCTGACGAGCTCGTGGAAATGGTGTACCGGCCCGGCGCCGGCCCCGATCTCGAGCGACTCCCCGTGACGCAGTGCTTCGGTGAGCCAGCCACGGGCCTCACGAACCGCTGGCAGCCACCCGTCGTGGCGCGGGCGAAGGGCGGCGATCGCCGAGCTCAGCGTGCAGCCGGTACCGTGCGTCGCCGTGGTCGCGACCCGCGGCCCGCGCAGCGCGACCGGTCCGTCGTCGTCGAGCCAGAGGTCGACCGACTCGGGACCGTCGAGGTGGCCGCCCTTGAGCAGCACCCGACGCGCACCGAGCTCGCGCAGCCGCCGGGCCTGCTCGGGCAGGTCAGCCGCGGCGGCGGCCGGTGGCTCGTCGAGCAGGACCCCGGCCTCGGGCACGTTGGGCGTCACGACGTCGGCGCGGGGCAGCAGCGCGCGCACCGCGTCGACCGCGTCTGGCGCGAGCAGCCGCGAGCCCGACGTCGACACCATGACCGGGTCCAGGACGACCGGTGTCGCAGCGAGCGGACCGGTCGTGAGCAGCTCGTGGACCACCTCGACGAGCGGTGCCGACGCGAGCATCCCCACCTTGACCACGTCGATGCGCACGTCGGCGACGAGGGTCTCGAGCTGGGCCCGCACGTGTGCGACCGGCGCCTCGTGCACGTCGGTGACGCCGGTCGTCGACTGGGCGGTGAGGGCGGTGATGACGCTCGTGCCGAAGGCCCCGAGCGCGCTGAAGGTCTTGAGGTCGGCCTGGATCCCTGCCCCGCCCGACGGGTCCGACCCGGCGATCGTCAGGGCCACCGGCGGTCGGGGGAGCGGGGCGGTCATGCCGCCACCGTAGCCATGTGGTTGTATCGGAGCACCCCCACGGGAGCTCGGGCACGAGCTGAGATCGGACTGACGCCGTCCGGACCGTCTGAACCTGTCCGGATCACGCCGGCGAAGGAAGAGGAGGCGCACTGGTGCGCACCGACGAGCAGACCGAGCTCCACCCCCAGCACCGTCGTGAGGTGCTGACCGACCCCCACGACCCGTCGATCGAGGTGCCGGTGACGGCGATCTCCCTGGCCGACAGCCCCGACGGCAGCACCAACGATGACGTGCACGTCTACCGCACGGCCGGCCCCGGCAGCGACCCCGAGGTCGGGCTGCCCCCGGCGCGGGCGGCGTGGATCACCGCGCGCGGCGACGTCGAGCCCTACGCGGGGCGACCACGCGACCTGCTCGACGACGGACGGTCCGCCGTGCGCCGCGGCGAGGCCTCCCGGGCCTGGCGGGGCGAAGGGAGGGACCCCCTTCGTGCCGTGGAGGGCCGCACCGTCACCCAGCTGCACTACGCACGCCGCGGCGAGATCACGCCGGAGATGCGCTACGTCGCTCTGCGAGAAGGATGCTCGCCCGAGCTCGTCCGCGACGAGGTGGCCGCCGGCCGCGCGATCATCCCGGCCAACGTCAACCACCCCGAGTCCGAGCCGATGGTCATCGGGCGGGCCTTCCTCACGAAGATCAACGCCAACATCGGCAACTCCGCCGTCACCTCCTCCATCGCCGAGGAGGTCGACAAGCTCACCTGGGCCACCCGCTGGGGGGCCGACACCGTCATGGACCTGTCGACCGGCGACGACATCCACACGACCCGTGAGTGGATCATCCGCAACAGCCCCGTGCCCATCGGCACCGTCCCGATCTACCAGGCGCTCGAAAAGGTCGACGGTCGGGCCGAGGACCTCACCTGGGAGGTCTTCAGGGACACCGTCGTCGAGCAGTGCGAGCAGGGCGTCGACTACATGACGATCCACGCCGGGGTGCGGCTCGCCTTCGTCCCGCTCACCGCTGACCGGGTCACCGGCATCGTCTCCCGCGGCGGGTCGATCATGGCCGGCTGGTGTCTGGCCCACCACGAGGAGTCCTTCCTCTACACCCACTTCGACGAGCTGTGCGAGATCTTCGCCCGCTACGACGTCGCCTTCTCGCTCGGCGACGGGCTGCGGCCGGGGTCGGTCGCGGACGCCAACGACGCCGCTCAGCTCGCCGAGCTGCGGGTGCTCGGTGAGCTGACCCTGCGCGCGTGGGAGCACGACGTCCAGGTCATGGTCGAGGGCCCGGGCCACGTGCCCCTGCACCTCGTCAAGGACAACGTCGACCTCGAGCAGGACTGGTGCCACGGCGCGCCCTTCTACACCCTCGGGCCGCTCGTCACCGACATCGCGCCCGGCTACGACCACATCACCTCCGCCATCGGCGCCACGGAGATCGCCCGCCATGGCACGGCGATGCTCTGCTACGTCACGCCCAAGGAGCACCTCGGCCTGCCCGACCGCGACGACGTGCGCACCGGCGTCATCACGTACAAGATCGCCGCGCACGCGGCCGACCTGGCCAAGGGGCACCCGAGGGCCCGGGAGCGCGACGACGCCCTGAGCCGGGCCCGCTTCGAGTTCCGCTGGCACGACCAGTTCGCCCTCGCCCTCGACCCCGAGACGGCGATGGCCTTCCACGACGAGACCCTCCCCGCCGAGCCGGCGAAGACCGCCCACTTCTGCTCGATGTGCGGGCCGAAGTTCTGCTCCATGCGGATCAGCCAGGACATCCGCGACGCCTACGGGTCGGCCGCCGACCAGCGAGCGATCGCCGAGGCGGGCATGGCGGCCAAGGCGCGCCAGTTCGTCGAGCTCGGCTCGAGCGTCTACGTCCGTGACGAGTCGACCCGATGAGCCTCGTGCCCGACCTGCCACCGGCGGGACGCGCCGCCGTGCGCGCCGGGGTCGTCGGCAACTACGTCGACCAGGTCAACATCTTCCTGCCCGTCGTCGCGCTCGCCCCGGCGCTCGTGACGCTCGCCGGGCCGCACGCCGGCGTCACCTCCGGCGCCCTCGTGGTCGTCGCCACCCTGCTCGGCCGCCCCGTCGGGGCGATGGTCTTCGGGCGGATCGCCGATCGCGTCGGCCGCACCCGCACGACCCAGGTGGCCATCGCCGGCACGGCTGCCTGCTCTCTGCTCATCGCGGCGGTCCCGACCCACGCGAGCGTCGGCGTGCTCGCCATCGGCGCCGTCGTGCTGCTGCGCTTCGTCGGTGGCGTCTTCCTCGCCGGGGAGTACGCCTCGGCGATCCCGCTCGCGATGGAGTGGTCACCACCGCGGCGCCGTGGTCTCGTCTCCGGGCTCATCATGTCGATGGCCCCCTGGGCCCAGTCGACGATCGCCTTCGCCACCGCGGCGCTCCTCGCGCTCCTCGGCCCGGCCACCTACGCGGAGTGGGGCTGGCGCCTCTCCTTCGTCGCCGGAGGGCTCGCCAGCCTCGCCCTGCTCGCCTACTACTCCGCGCGGGTCGTCGACGCGCCCCACGTCGTGCGTCAGCGCGAGCAGGCCGACACCAGGGCGCCCGCCGCGCTCGGTCTCCGGGCCGTCCTCGGTGGCGCCTACGCGGGTGCCTTTTGGCAGATGTTCGGCCTGATGTCGGGGCTGTGGCTCATGACCAACATGGTCGTCATCGCCGCGACCGGCCGCCTGGCCGCCGACCACGGCCTCGACGGCGGCGAGGTCGCCACGGTCATGGGCGTCGCCTCCGTCGCCCAGGCCCTCGTCATGTCGACGACCGGGCACTGGTCGACGGTGCTCGGCCGGCGGCGCTACTTCGTCGGCTGGGGCCTCGCGGCCGCCGTGCTCGCGCCACTGCTCTGGCTGGCGACGATGACCGCAGCCGTCCTCCCCTTCGTCGTGGGGGTGGCCCTGCTCCAGGTCGTCACCGTGTGCGGCTACGGGCCCGTCGGGGCCTACCTGTGCGAGCGCTTCCCCGCGCACGTCCGCTCGACGGGGTACGGCACCGCCTACTCCCTCTCCATCGTCGTCCCGGCCCTGTGGCCGTGGTGGCTGCCCCGGCTCGAGCCGCTCCTCGGGCACGAGGGGGCGGTCGTCGCGGTGCTCGTCGTCGGCGGTCTGCTCGTCGCCGGGTGCGGCGCCCTCGGGCCACGCCTGGCCCGGGGCGAGCTCGACGACGACGTCGAGGCGGTCGCCGTCCGATCTGGCACGCTCCTCCGGCCGGGCGTGCCGTCGGGGGCCACGACATGAGCGACCTGCGCGCCGAGGTGACCGCCGCCGTCGCCGCGATGCGGGCCGCCAGCCCGCTCGTCCACGGGGCGACCGGGTCGGTGACCCGGGCGATCGTCGCCGACGGGCTGCTCGCCGCCGGCGCCCGGCCGATGCTCACCGAGACCGTCGACGAGGCGCCGACCCTCGTGACCGTGGCCGACGCCTTCCTCGCCAACCTCGGCTCGCTGAGCTCCGACGGGCGCGACGGGCTGTTCCCGACGGCCGAGGTGGCGGCCGAGCGCGGCACCCCCTGGGTGCTCGACCCGACCGCCATCGGTCTGGCGCCCGTGCGCACCCCGCTCGCCCTCGAGCTGCTCGCCCTCGGGCCGAGCATCGTGCGCGGCAACGCCTCGGAGGTCCTCGTGCTCGCCGGGGGAGGGCAGCCCGGTCGCGGGGCCGACAGCACCGTCGCCCCGGACGCGGCCGCCGAGGCGGCCCACTCCCTCGCGGCCGCGCACGGGTGCGTCGTCGCCGTCTCCGGGGCGGTCGACCTCGTCACCGACGGGCGCCAGAGCGTCCGGATCGCCTCGGGCGCACCGGTGCTCACGCGGGTGACCGGCACCGGGTGTCTGCTCGGCGCCCTCAGCGCGGCGCACGCCGCCGTGGCGGCCCCCTTCGTCGCGGCGGTGGCGGCGACCGCCTTGCTCACCGTCGCCTCGGAGCGGGTGGGCGGTCTCGGGCCGGGCAGCTTCCGGGTCGGTCTGCTCGACGCCCTCGACGCGGTGACCCCCACCGAGGTCGGGAGCGGGGTGCGGCTCACGTGATCGACTGGCGCCTCCACCTCGTCACCTCAGGCCACGGGCCGGCCACCGTCCGGGCGGCGGCCGCTGCGGCAGCAGCCGGCGCAGGCATCGTCCAGGTCAGGGCCAAGCACCTGCTCGCGGGCGAGCTGCTCGACCTCGTCCTCTCCGTGGCCGGCGCGGTCGCCGAGGTCGCCCCCACCACCCTGGTCATCGTCAACGACCGCGCCGACGTCGCCCATGCGGCGCGTCGACGCGGTGCCCCCGTGCACGGGGTCCACCTCGGGCAGGCCGACCTGCCGACTGCGGACGCTCGGGCCCTGCTCGGGCCCGATGCCCTCGTCGGCCTGACCGCCGGCACCCTCGAGCACGTCCGGGCCGCCGAGGCGCGCGTCGGTGCGGATCGGCCCGACTATCTCGGGTGCGGCCCCTACCGCCCCACCCCGACGAAGAGCGTGGGTCGCCCCCCGGTGGGTCTTGCGGGGTACCCCCTTCGCGCTGCTGCCACTGACCTGCCGGTCGTCGCTATCGGTGACGTGACGGTCGCGGACGTGCCGGCCCTGTCCCTCACCGGCATCGCCGGCGTCGCCGTCGTCCGCGAGATCATGGGCGCCCACGACCCGGGCGCCGCGGCGGCCGCCTGCCTCAGCGCGTGGGCGAGCTGACGCCGATCTCGTCGTCCACGAGCACCGGGCGGGCGACCCGCAGGCCGGCGAGGGTGATGCCGACACCCGTCGTCATGAGCAGCAGGAGCACGACGGTCCAGCCGCCGGTCAGCTCGTGCAGGAGGCCGACGGCGAAGGGGCCGATCCCTGCGAGCAGGTAGCCGACCGGCTGGACGAATCCCGACAGCTGGGCCGTCACGTGGGGGTTGTGGGTGCGGACCGCGATGAGGGCGATGGCGGTGGGGAAGGCGAAGCCCGACAGGCCGAGCAGGACCGCCCACAGCCACGGCACGGGCGCCGGGGCGAGGAGCAGGCCGAGGTAGCCGGCGACGGCGAGCGTCCCGAAGCCGATCATCCACGCGGACAGGTCACGGCTGCGAGCGATGACGGTCGGCATGAGCAGCCCGCCGAAGATGCCGAGCGCGGCGAGCACCGAGGTGAGCAGGCCGGCGGTGGCGGCCGAGAGCCCCGCGTCGCGGTAGATCTGCGGCAGCCAGCCGAACTGCACGTAGGCATTGGTCGACTGCACGCCGAAGAGCACCGTGAGCGCGATCGCGGTGGGGGAGTGCCAGATCCGCGACGTCGGGGTCTCGCCCGCGGCGCGGCGGTGGACCCGGTCGCGCAGGGCGATAACGACCCACGGGACGAGGGCGAGCAGGGCGACGAGCCCCCACATGCCGAGGGCGCCGCGCCACTGGCCGGGGGCGACGTCGGCGACGGGGGCGGCGAGCAGCGGGCCGAGGGTGCCGCCGACCGTCAGCCCCATCGAGTAGATCGTCATGAGCCGCACCCCACCGTCGGTGGAGTGCGCCTTGATCCACGCGGGGACGAGGACGTTGCCCAGCCCCATGCCGGCGAGCCCGATCGCGGTGAGCACGAGGAAGACCGCGGACGAGTCGGTGACGACCCGCGCGAGGAGCGTCACGACGACGGCGGCCACGCCGAGGGTGATGCCGGCGGAGACGCCGACGCGCCGGGCGAGCGCGACGGCACCGCCACCGGCGACGGCGAAGGCGAAGCCCGGCAGCGCGGTCACCACACCGGCGAGGGTCGGGCCGATCTCGAGGGCCGCACGCACCTCCGCCAGGAGCGGGCCGATGGAGGTCGCCCCGGGGCGCAGGTTGATCGAGATGAGGGCCACGCCGAGGAGCGCGAGCCCGGGTCCGAAGGGGGGAGTCCGTCGCGTCGTCTCGTGGCTCGTCACCCCAGCGGTCTATCACGCGGGCCCGGTCTGCCTAGGATCGGTCCGTGCCCGACGAGACCCCGACCACGAGCGTGCCGAGCTGGGACGACTACTTCCTCGGCATCGCCACGGCTGTCGCCGCCCGCGCCAAGTGCACCCGCCGCCGCGTCGGTGCCGTGCTGACGATCGACCACCGGATCATCGCGACCGGCTACAACGGCGCCGCCCCGGGCGAGGCCGACTGCCTCGAGGGAGCCTGCCCCAGGGGGCAGCTCGACTACGACGCCGTGCCGGGCCTCGGCGACTACGACCGCCCGGGGACGCCCGGCTTCTGCATCGCGATCCACGCGGAGGTCAACGCGCTCCTGTTTTCCACCCGGGACACCAAGGGCGCGACGGCCTACATCACCGACCCACCCTGCCCCGGCTGCCGCAAGGCGCTCGCGGCAGCCGGCATCGTGCGGGCGGTCTGGCCCGGCGGGAGCCACGACCGGCCCGGTCTGACGGACTGGCGCTGAGCCCCCCTTCACGCGGTCGGGGTTCGTGGGGACAATGGGGCATGAGCACCGACGCCAGCACCCACGACACCCCGACACCCTCCGGCGCCGTGGTGGCTGCCCTCGACGGCAGCCACCGGGACGCCGCAGTCATCGACTGGGCCGCGGGCGAGGCCGCGGCGCTCTCCGCGCCGCTCCACCTCGTCCACGCCGTCGACCTCGGCACCCCGCTGTCCGCCTACGGTGAGCTGCTGACCAGCCCCGAGATCGTCGACCGGGTCGAGCAGGAGTCGACGCGCGTCGTCGTCGACGCCAGGGCGCACGTCGAGTCGACCCACCCCGGCCTCCCCGTGTCGACGGCGCTGCCGACGGGCTCGCCGTCGGGGGCCCTCATGGCGAGCGCCCAGGGCGCGCGGGTCCTCGTCGTCGGGTCCGCCCGCAAAAATCGTGCCGAGCGGATCGTGCTCGGCACGACGTCGATGAGCGTCGTCGCCCACGCCCCCTGCCCCGTCGTGCTCGTGCCCGAAAATGCCAGCACGAAGGGCGACGGGCGCGTCGTCGTCGGCATCGACGGCAGCGAGCACAGCCGCCTGGCCTTCGACCACGCCCTCGACGCGGCCGCCCTGCGGGGGCGCACCGTGACGACGGTGACATCGTGGAACGTCGAGGTGGAGGGTGGCGTCGTCGTCACCGAGCCGGGGACCCCCGAGTGGGAGGCCGTTGACAGCCGCTACCGCCGGATGGCCGAGTCGACGATCGAGGCGGCCCGCAGGGCCCACCCCGAGATCGAGGTGACGGTCGAGGTGCGCCACGGTCGCGCCGCGGACTCGCTCGTCGAGGTCGCCGAGGGGGCCGACCTGCTCCTCGTCGGCTCGCGCGGCCGGGGCGGGTTCCGCGGGATGCTCCTCGGGTCCGTCACGCAGCGGGTGCTGGCGCTCGCGACCTGCCCCGTGGCGGTGCTCCACCGGCAGTGAGGCTCAGCGGCCGTGCCGCGCCACCCAATCGGTGATCGCCGCCGCGCCCTCGGGCGTGTCCTGGGGTCGGTGACCGGCGCCGGGCAGCGGGAGGTGGGTCGCGCCCTGGGCCTCGAGGGCCGCGGCGACCTCCGCGTACATCGGTGAGCCGTCCCCGGTGATGACGAGGGTCGGGACGAGGCGCGGGGTGTCGGCCCGCAGCGAGATCTCCCACGGCGCCGGCGTCGCCCGGATTCGGGCGGCCACCGCGTCGCACGTGCCGTCGTCGACCTCCGGGTCAGGGGCGCCCATGCCGGCGGCGAAGCGTCGGAAGAACTCTCGCCCGTCGACGCTCGGGTCGTCGGCGACGGCGAAGACCTGGGCCATGGCGCTGATGTGCCGCTCGACCCCACGACCACCGCGGGCGACGTCGTAACAGGCGGGCTCGATGAGGACCAGGCTGCGCAGCCGGTCCGGTCGGCGCTGCGCGGCGAGCATCGCGGTGACCGCGCCGTAGGAGTGGCCGACGAGGTGGCCGCGCCCCTCGAGGGCGTCGATGGCCCGGTCGGCGTCGCGCTCGGGCTGGTCGGCCGGGCAGGTGCGCTCGAGGAAGACGTGCTCGGGAGCGCCTGCCTCCGCGAGCAGCGGCCAGGCGCTCGGCCCGCTGCGGCCCCGCCCGTGGATGAAGACGACGCGGGCGGACGGTGCGTTGATCAGACCCATGTCAGCCCCGCGCCCGCAGCCGACCCCCCGGCAGGGCCGGGGCGGGTAGGGCGGCCGGCTGCCCGTCGGGGAAGGGTCCGAAGCGCTCCTCGCCCTCGACCGGCTCCCGGCCGATCTCGGCCATCCAGCGGTCGCGGGCGGCGACGACGTCGTCGTGGCTGCGGCCGATGAAGTTCCACCACATGACGATCTGCTCGCCGAGGGGCTCACCGCCGATGAGGACGAGGCGGGCTCCACGTGCCGAGCGCAGCGTGAAGCTGCGGCGTCCGGTCGAGAGGTAGCCGAGCTCTCCCGCCTCGAGCTCGGTGCCGTCGACGGTGACGTCGCCGTCGTCGAGCAGGAGGGCGTGCTCGTGGCCCGCCGGGACCTCGACGAGGGTCTCGGCGTCGGCGTCGAGGAGGATCTCCGCGCCGGTGATCGGGGTGTGGGTCCGCACGGGGGAGCGGACACCGAGCAGCTCGCCGAGGAAGACGCGGGCAACGCCGCCGGGGACGTACATGGGCTCGGGCACGTGGTGGACGAAGGAGGGCTCCTCGTCGCGCGCGCTCGACGGCAGCGCGAACCACAGCTGCACGCCGTGGAGCACGCTCGTCGCCGGGGTGGAGAACTCCGAGTGGCTCACGCCGCGGCCCGCGGTCATGAGGTTGAGCTCACCGGGTCGGACCATCGCGTGCGCACCCGTGGAGTCACGGTGCTCGATCTCCCCGGTGAAGAGCCACGACACCGTCGCGAGCGCGGTGTGGGGGTGGCGGGGCACGGCCATGCCGCCGGTGGCGGCGACGTCGTCCGGGCCGTAGTGGTCGAGGAAGCACCAGGCGCCGACGAGGCTGCGCTGCCGGGAGGGGAGGGTGCGCCGCACGGTCATCGCGCGCGGCCCGCCGAGCGGCACCTCACGCGGCGCCAGGAGCTGTACGTCGTCCATCGCGCTCACGCTACCCGCCCCGGTGGACACGGGTGGCCCCGCTGCTGAAGGCTGGCCACGTGAGCGACGAGACGCACGCCCCGGAGGAGCCCCGCGGGCTGCTGGAGGAGCTGGCCGCCGCGAAGGGGGTCGACACCCTCTGGTGGGACTGGCGCGGTGAGCACCGTCGGGTCCCGGGCAGCGCGCTGCGGGCGGTGCTGGAGGCGATGGGCGAGGACGTCACGGACGACGCGGCGACGGCGACCGCGCTCGAGCGGGTCCGCACCGCCCCGTGGCGACGCACGCTGCCCCCGACCGTCGTCCAGCGCGAGGGGGACCCCCTTCGCCTCCTCGTCCACGTCCCGCACGGCAGCGCCGTCACGGTCCACGTCCAGCTCGAAGGGGGTGGACGTCGCGACCTCGTGCAGGTCGAGCACGTCGTCGACCCCCGGGAGGTCGACGGGGTCCTGGTGGGCGAGGCGGCCTTCGAGCTGCCGGCCGACCTCCCGCTCGGGTGGCACGAGCTCCTCGCCCGGCCGGAGGTGCCGCTCGTCGAGGGGACGGAGCAGGCGACCCTCGTCACCGTCCCGCAGCGACTGGAGCTGCCCGCGGTCCTGCGCGAGGCGCCGCGCGCCGGCCTGATGACGCAGCTGTACCAGGTGCGCAGTGCCGGCAGCCAGGGCATCGGCGACCTCGGCGACCTCGTGGCGCTCGGTGAGTGGTCGGCACGGGAGCACGACGCGCACTTCGTCTTGGTCAACCCGATGCACGCGGCCGAGCCGGTGCCACCGATGGAGCCCTCGCCGTACCTCCCGACGTCACGCCGCTTCGTCGACCCGATCTACATCGACCTGCGCCGGCTGCCCGGCCTCGACCTGTTGCCGGCGCCCGTGCGCGAGGAGGTCGAGACGCTCGCCGACCGGGCGGCCCGGCTCAACGCGGCCGACACCATCGACCGGGACGCGGCGTGGGCGCTCAAGGGGGCGGCGCTGCGCCTCGCCTACCGTCACCTCGGGCCACGCCAGGCCGACGAGGTGGCCCGCCTCCATGCGCGTGAGGGGCAGGCGCTCGTCGACTTCGCCACGTGGTGCAGCCTGGCTGCCGAGCACGGCTCGCTGTGGGAGAGCGAGTGGCCCGAGGAACTGCACACCCCGACCTCGCCCGCCGTCGAGGCGCACCGCTGTGCCCACCGCGGGGAGATCTCCTTCGTCGTGTGGGTCCAGTGGGTCGTGCGCAGCCAGCTGACCGAGGCCCAGCAGCGGCTGCGTGACGCGGGCATGGGCATCGGGCTGGTGGCCGACCTCGCCGTCGGCATTCACCCCGAGGGGGCCGACGCCTGGTCTCTCGGTGATGCCCTCGCCCGCGGGGTCGACGTCGGCGCCCCGCCCGACCAGTTCAACCAGCTCGGGCAGAACTGGTCCCAGCCGCCGTGGCGCCCGGACCGTCTCGCCGAGCTGGGCTATGCCCCCTTCCGCGACATGCTCCGTGGGGTGCTCGACGGTGCCGGCGGCCTGCGGATCGACCACGTCATCGGGCTCTTCCGGCTGTGGTGGGTGCCGGAGGGGCACACCCCCGGGGACGGGGCCTACGTGCGCTACGACCACGAGGCCCTCGTCGGCATCCTTGCCCTGGAGGCGCAGCGCGCCGGCGCCGTCGTCATCGGCGAGGACCTCGGTGTCGTCGAGCCGTGGGTGCGGGACCACCTCGTCGAGCGGGGGATCCTCGGCACGAGCGTCGTGTGGTTCGAGTGGGGTGCCGACGGGCGCCCGCTGCCGCCGGAGGACTACCGCGAGCTGTGCCTGGCGACGGTGACCACCCACGACCTGCCGCCGAGCGCGGGCTACCTCGCCCTCGAGCACGTCGACCTGCGCGAGCGGCTCGGGCTGCTGACCCGGCCCGTCGACGAGGAGCGGGCTGCGGAAGCGGCGAGCGTGCAGGCCGTGCGCGAGGCCCTCGCCGAGCGGGGGCTGCTCGAGACCGCCGATGCCGAGGTGGCCGACGTCGTCGGGGCCCTGCACCGCTGGCTCGAGCTGACCCCGGCCCGGTTGCGCGGCATCGCCCTGACCGACCTCGTCGGCGACGTCCGAGCGATCAACCAGCCGGGCACCGACGAGGAGTACCCCAACTGGCGGCTGCCGCTCGCCGGACCGGACCGTCGGCCGCTGAGCCTCGAGGACGTCGTGGCAGGTCCTGCGCGCGGGTGACCGGGCAGGCACAGGACCGCCCCGGATTGTCGGGATCCGTGGCTCCAGCCGCAAGGTTTCCCGGCCGTAAGGGTTAACCCTGCATCTCCTGCGAGGGGTGCCGGGGTGGTCACCGAAGAGTCACAGTTGTGTCTCACAGCACACGGGGTCGTGGTCAACCGCCGCAGGGTGGTTTTTGATGGCTCGTGCAGTCGCGGACCGCGCTGCACCCAGGGGTGGACCCGGACGATCGGGAAAGCCGTTAGACCCGCCTTTCCCGGCGGCTTGACGTAGGAGGACCTCCATGCGAGTGAAGTCTCGCGCGATGGCAATCGCCAGCATCTCCGCGGCCGCGCTTCTCGCGACCGCGTGCGGTGGCAGCAGCGACGACGACGGCGGCTCGGGCGGCGGCCCGGGTGGCGAGATCGTCTCCGGTGGCTGCAACCCGGAGAACCCGCTCGTCGCGGGCAACACCGCTGAGACCTGTGGTGGTGACGTCCTCGACGTCCTGACCGCCAAGCTGGTCCACTACAACCCCGAGACGGCCGAGCCCGAGAACGACATCGCGGAGTCGATCGAGACCGAGGACAACAAGACGTTCACGGTCAAGATCAAGAAGGGCTACAAGTTCCACGACGGCACCGAGGTCAAGGCGAAGAACTTCGTCGACGCCTGGAACTACACGGCCTTCGGCCCCAACGGCCAGCAGGGTGGCTACTTCTTCGAGCCGGTCGAGGGCTACGACGAGGTCTCCGACCCGAAGTCCAAGGTCAAGGAGCTCTCCGGCCTCGAGGTCGTCGACGACCACACCTTCACCATCAAGACCACCGAGCCGGTCTCCAACCTGCCGCTGCGTCTGGGCTACACGGCCTTCGCGCCCCAGCCCGACTCCTTCTTCGACGACCCGGAGGCCTTCGGCAAGAAGCCCGTCGCCGCCGGCCCGTACAAGTTCGACTCCTGGGACGAGAACTCGTCGATCGTCGTCAGCAAGTTCGACGACTACGCCGGTGAGTTCGGCGGCCAGGCCGACAAGATCACCTTCAAGATCTTCCAGGACGCCGACGCCGAGTACACCGCGCTGCAGGCCGGCGAGGTCGACGTCGTCCGTCAGATCCCCGCGAGCGCGCTCGTCGACGACAAGTTCAAGGACGACCTCGGCGAGGGCCGGTACCTGGAGAAGGAGAACTCCACCCTCCAGTTCATCGGCATGAACTACCACGTCGACACCAAGCTGAAGAACGTCAAGGTCCGCCAGGCCATCTCGATGGCCATCGACCGGCCGACGATCGTCAAGCAGATCTTCAACGGCGCGATGACGCCGGCCACCGGCTGGGTCTCCCCGATCGTCGACGGCTACAAGGAGGGCACCTGCGGTGAGTACTGCGAGTACAACCCGACCAAGGCCAAGCAGCTCCTCGAGGAGGGCGGCGGCTACGACGGCAAGCTGACCCTCACCTACAACGGTGACGGCGGCCACAAGGAGTGGACCGAGGCGGTCTGCAACTCGGTCAACAAGGCCATCGGCATCGACTGCGTCGCCACCCCGGCGGTCGACTTCAAGACCATGCTGACGCAGCTCGGCAACGACGAGCTCAAGGGCATGTTCCGCATGGGCTGGGTCATGGACTACCCGTCCATCGAGAACTACCTCGCCCCGATCTACGGCAAGGGCGCTGGCTCGAACTACTACGCCTACGACAACGCGGACTTCCAGAAGAAGATGCGCGAGGCCGGTGCGGCGGAGACCCCCGAGGAGGCCAACAAGCTGTACCAGGAGGCCGAGGGGATGATCGCCAAGGAGTTCACCACCATCCCCACGTGGTACGGCAAGACGATCATCGGTTGGTCGGAGAAGGTCGACAACGTCCAGGCGACGCCCTTCGGCAACCCGGACCTGGCGGCCATCACCGTCAAGGAGTGACCCAGCCCCACGGCTGACTCAGCACGACCCCGGCCGGCCATCACCTTCGCGATGGCCGGCCGGTGGCGTGCACTCCCGCCAATGGTCTGCGGCGGGGTCGCACACAGTGAGTTACCCTCTCCCGGCACCCCGGGCCTGAGGTGCGTACCAGTTCCATGAGGAGGTGCACGTGGGCAAGTACATCGTTCGACGATTGCTCCAGATGATCCCGGTGATCATCCTTTCCACGTTCCTGATCTACGCCATGGTCTTCGCCATGCCGGGTGACCCCACGGCCGGCAAGTGTGGCGAGCGGCCCTGCCCGGCTGCCTACGTCGAGAAGTTCAACGAGAAGTACCACCTGAACGACCCGTTGATCGTCCAGTACGGCTACTACGCCAAGAACGTCGTCCAGGGCGACCTGGGTGAGAACCAGTACGGCATCTCCGTGGCCAAGGAGCTCGGTGAGCGCTTCCAGGTGACCGCCAAGCTGGCCGTCATGGCGCTGGTCTTCGAGGGCGTCATCGGCATCATCGCGGGTGTTCTCGCGGGACTGCGCAAGGGGGGCTTCATCGACAACCTCGTGCTCGTCAGCACCCTCTTCGTCATCTCGGTCCCGATCTTCGTCATCGGCTTCGCCGCCCGCTACTTCCTCGGCCTCAAGTGGGAGATCTTCCCCGCGCTCGCCTCGGGGAAGGATCCGGACTTCGTCGCGCTGATCATGCCGGCGATGGTGCTCGGGTCGACCTCGTTGGCGTACATCGCCCGCCTCATGCGGACCAACATCTCCGAAAACATCCGCTCCGACTACGTGCGCACCGCCAAGGCCAAGGGGCTGAGTCGGGGGCGCATCGTCGGCGTGCACACCCTGCGCAACTCGATGATCCCCGTCGTCACCTTCATGGGCTACGACTTCGGCGCCCTCCTCGGCGGCGCGATCGTCACCGAGGGCATCTTCAACGTCCAAGGGGTCGGCGGCTACATCTTCACCGGGATCCGCAACCGTGACGGGATCGCGGTCGTCGGGGCGGTGACAGCGCTCGTCATCGTCTACCTCCTGATGAACCTGCTCGTCGACCTCCTCTACGGCGCACTCGACCCGAGGATCAGCAATGACTGACAAGACCACGGCGCAGGACGCCGCCCGGGAGCCGGGCCAGGACGAGGCCGCAGCCACGACGACCCGAACGGCCGTGATCGCCGAGGCGGCCGAGGGCCCCTCGCGCTCGCTGACCGCGGACGCCTTCGCCTCGCTGCGTCGCAACCCGCTCTTCTGGATCTCGAGCCTGCTCATCCTCATGTTCCTGCTGATGGCCATCTGGCCGTCGCTCTTCACGACCTACGACCTGAGGTTCAACGACCTGAGCAAGGCCCGCCAGTCGCCGAGCGGGGAGCACTGGTTCGGCACCGACGTGCAGGGCCAGGACATCTACACCCGCGTCGTCTACGGCGCCCGCGCCTCGATCCTCGTGGGCGTGCTCGCGACCTTCGGTGTGCTCGTCCTCGGCTCCTTTTTCGGCCTGCTCGCCGGCTACGTGGGCGGCCTGGTCGACACCCTGATCAGCCGCTTGGGCGACATCTTCTTCGCCATCCCGCTGCTGCTCTCGGGCATCATCTTCCTGTCCTCGCTGCGTGACACCGAGGAGATCTGGGGGATCCCGATCCAGGGCTACTTCGGCGTGGTCATCCAGGTCGTGCTCGTCTTCGTTCTCTTCGGCTGGCCGAGTCTCATGCGCCTCATGCGCAGCTCGGTCATCCAGGTCAAGCCCAACGACTACGTGCAGGCCGCCCGGGCGCTCGGCGCCTCGCCGATGCGGATCATCCGCCGGCACGTGCTGCCCAATGCCATGGCCCCGGCCATCGTCGTCACGACGATCAACCTCGGCTCGTACATCGCGGCGGAGGCGACGCTGTCCTTCCTCGGCATCGGCCTGCGGCCGCCGACCGTGTCGTGGGGCGTCATGATCAACGACGGGCTGACCCCCCTTCGGGCGTCGCCGCACATCCTCTTCTTCCCGGCCCTCTTCCTCAGCATCGCGGTCCTGGCCTTCATCATGCTCGGCGACGCCGTGCGTGATGCCTTCGACCCGAAGAGCCGCTGAGAGCAAGGTGAGTAGTCACATGAGCACTGAGACGACACAGTCGACGGGCGAGCACCTGCTCGAGGTGGATGACCTGTACGTCGAGTTCCACACCCGTGAGGGAGTGGCCAAGGCGATCAACGGCGTCAACTTCAGCCTCGACGAGGGCGAGACGCTCGCCATCCTCGGCGAGTCAGGGTCGGGCAAGTCGGTGACCGCGCAGGCGATCATGGGCATCCTCGACATGCCTCCGGCGGTGATCCCGGGCGGTCGCATCCTCTACAAGGGCAACGACCTCCTGACGATGCCGGAGGACCACCGGCGCCACCTGCGTGGCCCGGAGATCTCGATGGTCTTCCAGGACGCGCTGAGCTCGCTGAACCCGGTCTTCCCCGTCGGGTGGCAGATCGGCGAGATGTTCCGCGTGCACCAGGGCATGAACAGGTCCGATGCCTACGCGCAGGCGGTCCGTCTCATGGAGCGGGTCAACATCCCCGCGGCCAAGGAGCGGGTCAAGGCCTACCCCCACCAGTTCTCCGGGGGCATGCGCCAGCGGATCATGATCGCGATGGCCATCGCGCTCAACCCCAAGGTCCTCATCGCGGACGAGCCGACCACGGCTCTCGACGTGACGGTGCAGGCCCAGATCATGGCCCTCCTGCAGGAGCTGCAGGAGGAGTTCAACATGGGTCTGATCCTCATCACCCACGACCTGGGTGTCGTCGCCGACGTCGCCGACCGGATCGCGGTCATGTACGCCGGGCGGATCGTCGAGCGGGCCGAGGTGGGCGACATCTACGCTCGGCCCGCCCACCCGTACACCCGGGGTCTGCTCGAGTCGATCCCGCGTCTGGACCAGAAGGGGCAGACCCTCTCGGCCATCGGCGGTCTGCCGCCGAACCTCACCCGGATCCCCTCCGGCTGCGCCTTCCACCCCCGGTGCGTCATGGCGCAGGACATCTGCTCGACGCAGCGGCCCGAGCTGCTCGACGTCGGCCCGCAGCGCCAGTCGGCCTGCCACTTCAGCGAGGAGGTGCTCGATGTCTGAGGTGATCCTCAAGGCACAGGGCCTGAAGAAGCACTACCCGATCAAGGGTGGCGTGCTCCGCTCGACCGTCGGCCACGTCAAGGCCGTCGACGGTGTCGACTTCGAGCTGTACAAGGGCGAGACGCTCGGCATCGTCGGTGAGTCCGGGTGCGGCAAGTCGACCCTGGGTCGGCTGCTCATGCGGCTCGAGGAGCCGACCGAGGGCACCGTCGACTTCGACGGGGTCGACATGTACGCGCAGTCCGGCGCCGACATGCGCCGCCTGCGGCGTGACATCCAGATCGTCTTCCAGGACCCCTACACCTCGCTCAACCCGCGGCGCACCGTCGGCGAGATCGTCGGCGAGCCGCTGGAGATCCACTCCGACGTCGTGCCCAAGGGCGGTCGTCGGGCGCGGGTGCAGGAGCTGCTCGAGCTCGTCGGGCTCAACCCCGAGCACATCAACCGGTACCCGCACCAGTTCTCCGGTGGTCAGCGTCAGCGCATCGGCATCGCCCGGGGCATCGCGCTCAACCCCAAGGTGCTCATCTGCGACGAGCCGGTCTCCGCGCTCGATGTCTCCGTGCAGGCGCAGGTCATCAACCTCATGGAAAAGCTGCAGGACGAGCTCGGTCTGTCCTACATCTTCATCGCCCACGACCTGTCGGTCGTGCGCCACATCTCCGACCGGGTCGGGGTCATGTACCTCGGCCGCATGGTCGAGATCGGCGACGAGGACGACATCTACTCGCGCCCGACGCACCCGTACACGCAGGCCCTCCTGTCGGCGGTGCCCGTGCCGGACCCGACGCTGCGGGGCAAGCGGGAGCAGATCGTCCTCCAGGGCGATGTGCCCTCGCCGGCCAACCCGCCGGCGGGCTGCCACTTCCACACCCGCTGCTGGAAGGCGCAGGACATCTGCCGCACCGAGACGCCGCTGCTCGAGCTGCGCACCGACGGCTCGGGGGAGCACCCCTCGCGCTGCCACTTCGCCGAGCCGCGCGTCATCGTCGACACCCAGATCGTCACCGAGGAGCACGGTCTCTTCGCGGGGCAGGGTCTCGTCGACCGCACCGACGCCGTGTCCGCTGGCCAGGCCGGCGCGGTCGAGGGTGGCGCCTCGGCGGCCGGAGCCTTCACCTACGATCCCGGTGGAGCCTGACCGACCCGCACGACGAAGGGGGGTGCCCACCAGCTGGCGGGCACCCCCCTTCGGCATGCGCGGGGCGCGACGGACGTCAGGCGAAGGGGAGGTCCTCCGTCAGCCGCTCGGCCTCGGCGTCCGCGGCGAGCTCGGCCCCGGTCTCGTCGATCCGTGCCGTGACGGTGTGCGGCTGCAGCTCGCCCGACTCGATCTGCTCGGCCCAGTGGCAGGCGACCTTGTGCCCGTCACCGGCGCCGCCGATCTGCACGACCCGCAGCTCCGGTCGCTCGGTGTCGCAGCGCGTCTCCTGACGCCACGGGCAGCGGGTGTGGAACCGGCACCCGCTCGGCGGGTTGGCGGGCGAGGGCAGGTCCCCGCTGAGCAGGATCTGCTCGCGCGAGTCCTCGACGACGGGGTCGGGGACCGGGACCGCGGACAGCAACGCGCGCGTGTAGGGGTGCAGGGGAGTGGCGTAGAGGTCGTCGGCCGGGGCCTCCTCGACGATGCCGCCCAGGTACATGACGCCGACGCGGTCGGAGATGTGCCGCACGACGGCGAGGTCGTGGGCGATGACCAGGTAGGTCAGCCCGTACTCCTCCTGCAGGTCGGACATGAGGTTGAGGACCTGGGCCTGCACGGAGACGTCGAGCGCGGAGACCGGCTCGTCGGCGACGACGAGCTCGGGGTTGACGCTGAGCGCCCGGGCGATGCCGATGCGCTGGCGCTGGCCGCCGGAGAACTCGTGGGGGTACTTCTTCAGGGCCGCGGGCGGCAGACCGACGTCGCTGAGCAGCTGGCGCAGCCGGGGCTGGGCCTCCTTGGCGTCCTTGACGATGCCGTGGGCGCGCATGCCCTCGACGAGCAGCGCCTCGACGCTCTGCCTCGGGTCGAGGCTGCCCATCGGGTCCTGGAAGACCATCTGCAGGTCCTTGCGCCGGCGACGCAGCGCCTCGCCGGAGAGCGTGGAGATCGGCTCGCCGTCGAAGGTCACCGTGCCGTCGGTCGGCGGCTCGAGGTGGAGGATCGCCCGGCCGAGCGTCGACTTGCCGCAGCCCGACTCCCCGACGAGGCCGTAGGTCTCGCCGCGGCGGATCTGCAGGTCGACGCCGTCGACCGCGTAGACGTGGCCGACGACCTTGTCGAAGATGATCCCCTTGGTGATGGGGAAGTGGACCTTGATGCCCCGGACGTCGACGAGCACGTCGTCGGTGGTGGCCGGCGCCTCGGCAGGGGTGGTGTCGGTGGTCATCGGGCCTCCTGGGTCGTGGCGCCCTCGGCGGGTGACGGCGTGCCGGACATCGGGTGGAAGCACCGCAGCGCGCGGCCACCTCCCGCCACGGACAGGTCGGGGGTGGACTCGCGGCACGCGGAGGTCGCGTTGACGCACCTCGGCGCGAAGGCGCACGCGCTCGTCCACGGCAGGTTGTCGGAGACGGAGCCGGGCACCGGGTTGAGTTGGCCGCCCCGCTCGCCGTCGAGGCTGGGGACGCTCGCGAGCAGGCCCGAGGTGTAGGGGTGGCGCGGCTCGGCGAAGAGGTCGTGACGGCCGGCGCGCTCGACGAGGCGGCCGCCGTAGAGGACGTTGATCTCGTCGCACAGCCCGGCGACGACCCCGAGGTCGTGGGTGATCATGATGAGCGCCGTCCCGGTCTCCTCGACGAGCTCGCGCAGCCGCGCGAGGATCTGCGCCTGGATCGTCACGTCGAGGGCGGTCGTCGGCTCGTCGGCGATGAGCAGACGCGGCTCGCAGGCCAGGGCCATGGCGATGAGCGCGCGCTGGCGCATGCCGCCGGAGAGCTGGTGCGGGTAGTCCTTGAGGCGGCGGTCCGGGTCGGGGATGCCGACCTTGCGCAGCATCTCCCGGGCGTGGGGCATCGCCTCCTTCTTGGACATGCCCTTGTGCCGCTCGAGGACCTCGGTGACCTGCCGTCCGATGGGCACGACCGGGTTGAGGGAGGACAGGGGGTCCTGGAAGATCATGCTGATGTCCTTGCCCCGCTTGCCGCGCATCTCCTTGTCGGAGAGCGAGAGCAGGTCCTCGCCGCCGTAGGTGACGGTGCCGGACACCTGGTTGCCGCGGTCCGGGAGCAGCCCCATGATCGCCAGCGAGGTCACCGACTTGCCGCAGCCGGACTCGCCGACGAGGCCGACGGTCTGGCCCGGCCGCACGTCGAAGCTCAGACCGTCGACGGCGCGGAAGGGGGTGGCGTGCTTGATCCCGAAGGTCACCGACAGGTCGCGCACGGACAGCAGCGGCTCGTCGGACCGGCGGGAGGTGTGGGACGTGGTCATGCGGGTCACCTGCGGCTCTTGGGGTCGAGGGCCTCTCGCAGCGACTCACCCATGAGGGTGAAGCCGAGCGCGACGACGATGATGCACGCCGCCGGGTAGAAGGCCAGGTGGGGGTCGTCGTAGATGTAGCGCTGCGCCTGGCCGAGCATCTGGCCCCACTCGGGCGAGCTGTCGTCCGGGTTGCCGAGGCCGAGGAAGGACAGCGCGGCCGCGTCGATGATCGACGTCGCGAGCACCAGGGTGGCCTGCACGATGACCGGGCCGAGCGAGTTGGGCAGCATGTGCCGCAGCACGATGGCCGACCGCTTGACGCCGAGGGCACGGGCGGCGAGGACGTGGTCCTTGCTCCGCTGGGCGAGCATCGAGCCGCGCAGGAGTCGGGCGAAGATCGGGATCTGCACGATCGCGACGGCGATGATGACCGTCCACTGGCTGGGGTTGGTCGCGAGCGCCGAGATCGAGACGGCGAGCAGCAGCGAGGGGATGGAGAGCATGACGTCGACGAGGCGCATGATCACCGAGTCGACCCACCCGCCGAAGGCGCCGGCGATGGTGCCGAGCACGAGGCCACCGGCGAGGCCGATGAGGGTGGCGCAGACGCCGACGAAGAGGGTCTGCTGGCTGCCCACGAGCAGGCGCGAGAGCAGGTCGCGCCCCTTGTCGTCGCCGCCGAGGGGGTGACCGGGCTGCGGGTCGGGGATCGGGTTGGTCTGCTGGGAGATCTGGTCCTTGAGGATCCACGAGGCCGGGTCGTGGGGCGCCAGCACGGGGGCGAGGATCGCGAGCAGCACGAAGAGCGTCGTGATGCCGAGGCCGATGAGGAAGATCGGGTTGCGGCGCAGACGGGCCCACGCGGAGGCCACGAGCCCGACGCCACCGGTGTCCTCGATGGTGCCGGCCTCGTCGACGGTCGCCGTCGCGGTGCCGCTCGTGGCCGCGAGCTCGTCGATGCGCTCCTTGCGGCGCGCGCCCAGCCCGCGGCGGGGGGTCTTGTCGGGGTCGGAGGTGCTCATCGGGTCCTCACTCGGGGGTCGACGACGGCGTAGAGGATGTCCACGAGGAGGTTGACCAGCACGTAGGTCAGGGCGGCCACGAAGACGAGCAGCTGCAGGACCGGGTAGTCCCGCTCGGAGAAGGCGATCTTCAGGGCCTCCCCGATGCCACCGAAGTTGAAGACGGTCTCGGTGAGCACGGCGCCGGCCAGGAGCGCGCCGACCTGCAGGCCCACCGCGGTGATGACGGGCAGCAGGGCATTGCGCATGACGTGCCGGCCCCGGACGACGCGGTGGCTCAGGCCCTTGGCCTGGGCCGTGCGGACGAAGTCCTCGTCGAGGACCTCGAGCACCGAGGCGCGGGTGATGCGGAAGATCATGGCGAAGGGGATCGAGGCCAGGGCGATGCCGGGAAGGATCAGGTGCTTGAGTGCATCCCAGGAGGCGTCCCACTCGCGGGTCAGCAGCCCGTCGAGGACGAAGAAGCCGGTGACCCGCGTGGCGTCGACCTCCTGCCGACCCGAGACCGGCAGCCAGCCGAGCTCGATCGCGAAGACGTACTTGAGCAGGAAGGCGAGGAAGAAGACGGGGACCGCGACGCCGATGAGCGAGCCGACGATCGAGAGGTTGTCGAGCAGGCTCGCGCGCTTGCGGGCGGCGAGGTAGCCGAGCGGGATGGCCAGCACGAGGGCGATCGTCAGGGCGACGATGCTCAGCTCGATGGTCGCCGGCAGGCGCGTCATGAGGATCTCGGTGGACTGCGTGCCCGGCTGCACGGCGGTCGAGACGCCGAAGTCTCCCTGGACGGCGCGGGAGAGGAACTTGCCGTACTGCACCCACAGGGGCTGGTCGAGGCCGAAGGCCTCGGTGAGGGCCGCCCGCGACTCGGGGGTGGCCCGCTCGCCGAGCATCGCCGACACGACACCGCCGGGCAGCGCGCGCAGCCAGGCGAAGAGCAGGACGGAGAGGATGAAGAGGACGACGACCAGCTGCAGCAGTCGGCGGATGATGAACTTCAGCACGTATGCGCTCCTGACGTGGATCGCGGACCGGGGCCGCCCCGACCGAGTGGTCGAGGCGGCCCCGTCACGAGGTCACCTGCGGTCGGGGCTCACTTGCCGCCCACGGAGACGGTGGAGAACTTCTCCGCCGTCAGCGGGGAGGTGACGAGTCCGTCGACGTCCTCGCTGACCACGAGGGCCGGCGGGGAGTGCGACACCGGCACGCCGGGCACGTACTCCTCGGCGATCTTCTTGTTGATCTCCTCGTACTTCGTGGCGCGCTCCTCCTCGTCGACCGTGGCGTCGGCCTCCTTGAGCTCCTTGGCGAGCTCGTTGCCGTAGCCGCCGGCGACGGAGTGGAAGTCGTTCTGCTTCGCGTTGCCGAAGAAGGTGCCGATGAAGTTGTCGGCGGAGTCGTAGTCACCGGTCCAGCCGAGCAGCCAGGCGTCGTACTTGCCGGCGTCGACGTTGTCGAGGTAGCCACCGTTCCACGGCTTCGTCGTCACCTCGACCTTGATGCCGGCCTCCTCGAGGTCGTTCTTGATCGCCTCGTGGAGCTTCTGCGGGTTGGGCATGTAGGGGCGGGAGACCTCGCTGGGGTAGGCGAACTGGAGGGTCATGCCCTCCGCGCCGGCCTCCTTGAGCAGGCTCTTGGCCTTGGCGACGTCGTGCGCGTAGGGCTTGAGGTCCTTGTTGTAGCCGCTGACCGTCTCGGGCATGAACTGCGACGCGGCGGTCGCACCCTCGGGCAGCTGCGACTTGACCAGGCCCTCACGGTCGATGGCGTAGTTGATCGCCTGACGGACCTTGACGTCCTTGAGCTTGGGGTTGGCCTCGGGGTTGAGCCCGATGTAGAAGATGTTGAAGGGGTCGCGGATCTCGACCTTGTTGCCCGAGTCCTCCAGCCCCTTCCAGTCCACCGGGTTGGGCAGGTCGTAGCCGTCGATGCTGTTGGCCTCGAGCTCCTGCCGGCGGGTCGACTCGTCGGGGATGATCTTGAAGGTGATCTGGGCGTTCTTCGCCTTCTCACCCCAGTAGTCGTCGTTGCGCTTGATCGTGACCGTCTTGTTGGCCTTGTCGTAGTTGTCGAAGACGTACGGGCCGGTGCCGACGGGCTTCTCCGAGTTCTCCGGGTAGACGAAGCCCTCACCCTGGGTCTTGACGTCGTTGGCCTTGCCCTCCTCGAGCGCCTTCGGCGACTGGATGGCGAAGGAGGAGAGGGAGAGCATCGCGGGGAACTTCGAGGTCGCCGACTTGACCTTCAGGACCACCGTCTTGGCGTCGGAGGCCTCGCAGCCGTCGTAGAGGGCGTCGTCTCCGAAGCCGCCCATCGCGGTGCTCCAGTACTCGGCCGGGCCGGACTGGGCCGCCTCGTTCTGGTCGGCCATCCGCTCGAAGTTGGCGCAGACGGCCTCGGCGTCGAGGGCCTCGCCGTCGGAGAACTTCACGCCCTCGCGGAGGGTGAAGGTCCAGGTCTTGCCGTCCTCGGAGGGCTCCCAGGACTCGGCCAGGCCGGGGCCGAGCTCGGCGCTGCCGGGCTTGACCTCGACGAGGCCCTCGAAGATCTGGCGGGTGATGCGGAAGGTCTCGCCGTCGGTGGCGTAGAAGGGGTCGAAGACCTCGGGAGCGCCCGCGGCGCCGAAGGTGAAGGTCCCCCCGGTGTCACCCCCGGAGCCCGAGTCGTCCCGGTCGCTCTGCGCGCAGGCACTCAGGGTCAGTGCGGTCGCGGCGAGAGCGGCCAGCGGGGCTGCTTTCCTCATCGACATGTGTTCCTCGCTTGGTCGGGCCGGCCCCAGCGCTGCCGGGGTGGGTCGCCCACGGGCGCGATGGTGATCCACCGCACACAGGGGTTGGCGGGCAATCTAGCCGCAACGTGCGGTCAGGGGCCGCTTGGACGAGGACCTTTATCGGAGTGAGACCGGTGTGGCCGCAGGTCCTCCGGGCCGACGGGCTCCCACAGCATTTGGGGCTTGGCCCCGCGGGCTGAGATGATCGCGACCATGCCCTTGATCTCCCGCAGCGACATCCGCAATGTCGCCATCGTCGCCCACGTCGACCACGGCAAGACCACGCTCGTCGACCAGATGCTCTGGCAGGGGGGTGCCTTCGGCGAGCACGACCACGTCGACGAGCGGGCGATGGACTCCGGTGACCTCGAGCGCGAGAAGGGCATCACCATCCTCGCCAAGAACACGGCGATCCACTACAACGGCCCGTCGGCCGCGGCGCACGGTGCCCCCGACGGCGTGACGATCAACATCATCGACACCCCCGGCCACGCCGACTTCGGTGGTGAGGTCGAGCGCGGCCTGTCGATGGTCGACGGTGTCGTCCTCCTCGTCGACGCCTCCGAGGGCCCGCTGCCGCAGACCCGCTTCGTCCTGCGCAAGGCGCTCGCGGCGAAGATGCCGGTCATCCTCGCGATCAACAAGGTCGACCGTCCCGACAGCCGCATCGCGGAGGTCGTCGACGAGGCCTACGAGCTCTTCATGGACCTCGACGCGGACGAGGACCAGATCGAGTTCCCCATCGTCTACACCTCCGGCAAGGCCGGTGCGGCGAGCCTGACCCGCCCCGAGGACGGCACCCTGCCGGACAACGACGACCTCGAGCCGCTCTTCAAGACGATCATGGAGACGATCCCGGCCCCGTCCTACGAGGACGACGCCCCGCTCCAGGCGCACGTCACCAACCTCGACTCGAGCAACTTCCTCGGCCGCCTCGCCCTCCTGCGGGTCTTCAACGGCGAGCTGCGCAAGGGGCAGCAGGTCACGTGGTGCCGCCACGACGGGTCGACCGAGAAGGTCAAGATCACCGAGCTGCTCATCACCGAGGGCCTCGAGCGCAAGCCGCTCGACCAGGGCGCCGCGCGCCCCGGTGACATCATCGCCATCGCCGGCATCCCGGAGATCATGATCGGCGACACGATCGCCGACGCGGACAACCCGATCCCGCTGCCGGTCATCACCGTCGACGAGCCGGCGATCTCGCTGACGCTCGGCACCAACACCTCCCCGCTCGTGGGCCGCGGCCCGACGAAGGGGACCAAGGTCACCGCCCGCATGGTCAAGGACCGTCTCGACAAGGAGCTCATCGGCAACGTGTCGCTGCGGGTGCTCCCGACCGAACGTCCCGACGCCTGGGAGGTCCAGGGCCGTGGTGAGCTGGCGCTCGCGATCCTCGTCGAGCAGATGCGTCGTGAGGGCTTCGAGCTGACCGTCGGCAAGCCGCAGGTCGTCACCAAGGAGGTCGACGGCAAGGTCCACGAGCCCGTCGAGCGCCTGACGATCGACACCCCCGAGGAGTACCTCGGCGCGATCACCCAGGTCCTCGCGGCGCGCAAGGGCCGCATGGAGCAGATGACCAACCACGGCACCGGGTGGATCCGCATGGAGTTCCTCGTGCCCTCGCGCGGCCTCATCGGCTTCCGGACCGAGTTCCTCACCGAGACCCGCGGCGCCGGCATCGCGCACCACATCTTCGAGGGCTACGAGCCGTGGTTCGGCGCGATCACCACCCGCGTCTCCGGCTCGCTCGTCGCGGACCGCTCCGGCCCGGTGACCTCCTACGCCATGGTCAACCTGCAGGAGCGCGGCTCGCTCTTCACCGAGCCGGGCACCGAGGTCTACGAGGGCATGATCGTCGGCGAGAACTCGCGCGCCGACGACATGGACGTCAACATCACGAAGGAGAAGAAGCTGACGAATGTGCGCGCGTCGTCGGCCGACAACTTCGAAAAGGTCGTGCCGCCGCGCAAGCTGAGCCTCGAGCAGTCGCTCGAGTTCTGCCGCGAGGACGAGTGCGTCGAGGTCACCCCGGACGCGATCCGCATCCGCAAGGTCGAGCTCGACGCCAACCTGCGCGCTCGCGCGGCCTCCAAGGCTCGCAACTCCTGAGAGGGGAGCGCCGATGCGGCGCATCAGTCGAGGTCTCATCTGCGGTGTCGGCGCACTCGCCCTGGTGGCGGGTGCGTCGGCCTGCACCGACGACTCCGAGGGCGGCGCGTCCGGCTCCGGGTCGTCCGGCTCGGGTCGGGTCAGCGGCCCGGAGAGCCGGCTGACGGTGCTCTCGACGGGCCCCGTCCAGGCCTGGGACCCGCAGCGGATCACCCAGCGCCAGGTCGCCGGCTTCGCGTCGCGCACGTGGATGCGCACCCTCACCGCATACCAGCCCGAGGTCAACCTCGCGGCGCAGCGCAAGCTGCGGGGCGACCTGGCCACGACCCCCGGCGTCGCGAGCGACGGGGGCCGCACGTGGACCTTCACGCTGCGTGAGGGCATCCGCTGGCAGGACGGATCGGCCATCACCTGCGCGGACGTGCGCTACGGCGTGGCCCGCTCCTTCGACCCGCGGGTCCCGTCGAGCGGGTACGCCCTCACCTACCTCGACATCCCGAAGAAGAAGGACGGCACCTCCGCCTACCCCGGCCCGCTGGCGAAGGGAGGGACCTCCAAGGCCTCCCGGGCCCTCCTCGAGGACGCCGTGGAGTGCACCGACAAGCAGACCGTCGTCTTCCACCTCGACCAGCCGGTCGGCAACTTCGACGAGGTCGTCTCGCTGCCCGAGTTCGCGCCGTACAAGCAGTCGCGCGAGGGTGACGACGCCGCGTACGAGGCCTTCTCGTCGGGCCCCTACAAGCTCTCCGACGCGTGGACCCCGAGCAAGGGCGGCACCTGGGTGCGCAATGCGGAGTGGGACGAGGACTCCGACCCCCTGCGCTCGGCCGGGCCCAGGAGCATCCTGCACCGCGAGGGCGTCGAGCCCAAGGACGCCCTCGAGACGATCGTCTCGGGGGAGGACGGCGCCCGCACGCTGACCCTCGACCCGATGCCCACCGTGCTCGGTCCGGTGCTGGACGAGGCCGGCGACACGGCCCAGAGCGTCGAGGTCGACGGGCAGCTCGTCGACTACCTCGCCGTCAACACGCGCAGTGCGCCGATGAAGAGCACGGCGGTGCGCCGCGCCCTCGCCACCGCCACCGACCGGCAGGCCTACAACGAGGCCCGCGGCGCCGGCGCGGGCACGCCGACGTGGTCGCTGCTCGGTGCCGGTCTGCCGTCGGCGCACCCGAGTGTCAGCGACCACGGGCCGTCCGGCGACACGGCCAAGGCACGCCGCCAGCTCGAGGCGGCGAAGGTCGACGAGCCGGTGAAGATCACCGTGGCCTACCGCGGCGGGGGCACGATGGACGCGGCGATGCAGGCCCTCGAGAAGGGCTGGGAGGAGGCCGGCTTCGAGGTCACCCTCACCGCCCTCGGCGACGACTACTTCACCCGGGTCGAGCAGCGCTCGGTCGCCGCGAAGTACGACGTCGTGTGGGCCAACTGGGGCCCCGACTACCCGGCGGCCGTGACGGTCCTGCCCGCCCTCTTCGATGACCGCGTCAACCTCAGCGGCGACTCGGTCGGCCGTGACTACGGCATGTTTGCCGACGACGACGTCAACGAGGCGATGGACAGCGCGGCCCGCGTGCGCGACCGCGAGTCCCGCGCCAAGCGGTGGGCCGCCATCGACACCGGCCTGCTCGAGGACGCGGTGTACGTCCCCCTTCGTCAGAGTCGCCTGACGTACGTGGCCGGCTCCGAGGTGAGCCCGCTCGTCGGCAACCCCGTCTACGGCGGGGTGCCCGAGATGGGCGTCATCGGGGTCTCGCGATGACGGCGGCCGCACCCGTGGTCGTCGAAGGGAGGCCCGCTCGCCTCCTCTTCGTCCACGCCCATCCCGACGACGAGCTGCTGGCCACGGGCGTGGCCATCGCCCACCACGTCGCCGCCGGCGACGAGGTCCACGTGCTCACCTGCACCCTCGGGGAGCAGGGCGAGGTCATCCCGGCCGAGCTGGCCCACCTGGCGGCCGATCGCGAGGACACCCTCGGGGCCTTCCGTCGCGACGAGCTGCGGGGCGCGATGGCCACGGCTGGCGTGCGCAGCAGCACCGTGCTCGGCGAGGGCCCCGACCGCCTGTCGCGGTGGCGCGACTCGGGCATGGCGGGCACGCCGAGCGCGGCGGACCCGCGCTGCTGGGTGCGCTCCGACGACGCCGAGGCGATCGCCGCCGTCACCGCCGTCGTCACCGCCGTCGACCCTGACCTCGTCATCACCTACGACGCGCAGGGCGGCTACGCCCACCCCGACCACATCCGCACCCATGAGGTGACCCGCCGTGCCGTGGCCGGCCTGCCCGAGGACGGTCGACCGGCCCTCTTCGGCACCTTCACCCCACGCTCGTGGGCCCGGGAGGACCGCGAGGTCCTGGCCGTGACCGACGAGGTGCGCGGGCTCGGCTGGGCCCTGCCCACGGGCGACTTCCCCCCTTCGGTCGTGGACGACGCGGTCGTCACCCACGCCGTCGTCGACGCGAGCGCCGTGGAGCGGCAGACCGCGGCGCTGCGGCACCACCGCACCCAGGTCACGCTCGGACCCCGCGACACCTACGCCCTGTCCAACGACATCGCCGCCCGGCTGTCCGGGCGGGAGGGCTATGCCCGCCTCGACCCGGCGACCGGCGAGCCGGTGCCCGCCACGGTCGCGGGGGCGCGCCCGCCGCTGGTGGCCCGCCGATGAGCGGGGTGACCCCGACGAGCCTGCGGCACGCGATGGCCCACTTCGCCACCGGGGTGACGGTCGTGACGACGCTCGAGGACGGGCACGACCACGCGATGACCGCCAACTCGGTCACCTCCGTCTCGCTCGAGCCGCCGCTCGTGCTCGTGTGCGTCCGCAACGACAGCGGGTGGCACGACGCCGTGCTCTCGTCCGGGGTCTGGGGGGTCTCGATCATGCCGACGGCGGGCCGGCCGGCCGCCACCTGGCTGAGCACCGGGGGTCGTCCCCTGCAGGGGCAGCTCTCGCGCGTCCCGCACCACCGCGGTGAGCTCGGGGTCGCGCTCGTCGACGACGCGCTGGCCACGCTCGAGTGCCGCACGCACGCCCTGCACGAGGCCGGCGACCACACGATCGTCGTCGGCGAGGTCGTGTCGAGCAGCGCCGATGCCCGCAGAGATGATCCACTGATCTACTACCGCAGCCGCTACACGACCACGAGGTGACGAGATGACCGACCACGACAGCTGGACCGAGGACGAGGTCCTCGATCGTCCACGCCGCGGGCGCACCCTCCTGGCCGTGGCCTTCGTGCTCATGGTGCTCGCCGGCCTGTACGCCGCGGCGGCGCTGTACTTCGGCGACAAGGTGCCTGCCGACACCCGCATCGGCGGGGTGGCCATCGGCGGCAAGACCCCGTCGGAGGCGCAGCAGGCTCTCGAGGACGAGCTCTCCGACGAGGAGGCGCGGCCGGTCACCGTGACGGTGGACGGCAAGGAGGTCGAGCTGGAGCCCGCGGACGCCGGGCTGTCCTACGACTACGCGGGCTCCGTCGACGGGCTGACCGGCTTCAGCCTCAACCCCGTCGACCTGTGGCACCACGTGCGCGGTGGTGTCGAGCGTGACGTCGAGGTGGCCGTCGACGAGCAGGCGCTCGCCGACGCAGTCGACGCCAAGACGTCGATGCTCGACAAGGAGCCGGTCGAGGGCAAGGTGACCCTCGAGGGCGCGACGGTGAAGAAGACCGCCTCCAAGCCCGGGCTGAGCGTCGACCGTGACGCGGTGGTCGAGTCCATCGCGGATGAGTGGCCCGCCGAGCGCTCCTTCGACGCACCGACCACGGAGCCGGCGCCCCAGCTCACCCAGGCCGAGATCGACCGCTTCGCCAAGGACGACCTCGAGCCCCTCGTCGCCGGTCCGGTGACCGTGACGACGACCGACCCGCAGGGCGAAGGGGAGGACAAGACCATCTCCTTCACCGTGCCGGCCGACCAGCTCGCCGGTGCCGTCTCGATCAAGGACGACAAGGGCAGGCTCTCGGCGAGCGTCGACGAGGCCAAGGTCACCAAGGCGACCCTGTCGGCCGGCTCGTCGTCGGGTCTCTTCCGCGAGGCCAAGGACGCCGGGGTGGTCCACCGCGGCGGCTCCGACTTCGACGTCACCCCCTCGAGCACCGGACTGGCGCTCAAGGAGGACGGCCTGGGCGCCAAGGTCGCCGAGGCGATGAAGAAGAAGGGCGACGAGCGCAAGGTCGCCGCCGACTCCCAGGAGTCGCAGCCGGAGCTGACGACCGCCGAGGCGAAGAAGACTCTCCCGGAGGAGGAGCTGTCGACCTTCACGACCTACCTGCCGGACACGGGTGGCGTGCGGACCAACAACATCAAGATCGCGGCTCGTCAGCTCGACGGTGCCTACGTCGCGCCGGGCGAGACCTTTTCGCTCAACCAGCAGCTCGGGCAGCGCACGGCGGCCAAGGGCTACCAGAAGGCCGGCGTCATCAGCGGTGGTCGGCTGACCAACGACTACGGCGGCGGCATCTCGCAGCTGTCGACGACGCTCTTCAACGCGGTCTTCTTCTCCGGGGCCAAGATCGAGGAGTTCCACCCGCACTCCTTCTACATCTCCCGCTACCCGGAGGGGCGCGAGGCGACGATCTCGTGGCCCGACGTCGACAACCGCTTCACCAACGACACCGGCGCCGGCATCCTCATCTCCGCCTCGGTGAGCGGCAACGAGGTCACCGTGACCTTCCACGGCCGCAAGAAGTACGACGAGATCAAGGCGACCAAGAGCGCCCGCAAGAACATCACGCCGCCCAAGACGATCACCGACAACACGAAGGGCTGCGTGCCCCAGTCGCCGGCCCCCGGCTTTTCGGTCGACATCGGGCGCCAGTTCATCAAGGACGGCAAGACGGTGAAGAGCTCGAGCTTCACCACCCGCTACATCCCCCAGGACGACGTGACCTGTACGAACGCTTGAGGTCGCCTGCGGCTGTTGCGTAGGCCGTCGCCGACGTGGACATGCGTCGCGGACGAAGGGTGCCGTCGCTGGGCCGAAGCGGTGTCCTGAGGAGCTTGCGCAGCAAACGTCTCGAAGGGCCCTTCGTTGTCGTCCGGACACGATGTCGTTCTCGGCTTCGGCTTGAGTCGCGACGACACCACCCCTCGTCCGCTCCTGCCCCGGCCCCTTCGCGGGGTTGGTGTCACCTGGTCGCGTTGAGGTCACCCGGTGGCGTTGGTGTCACCTGGTTGCCCCTCTCCGGGCAGCCAGGTGACGTCAACGCCGCCGGGTGGCGCTGACGCTGCCGGGTCAGGAGTCGCGGAGGTAGACGAGGACGGGGGCGTCGACGCTCACCGGGACCTGCTCGCCGACCTCGGGGGAGCGGCGACCGGGGACGCGCACGGTGACGACGGTGCCGTCGGCCAGCGCCACGTGCACCATGGCGTGCGCGCCGTGGTAGTCGACGTCCTGGACCGTGCCGTGGGGGCAGCCCGGCGAGTCGCCGAGGCTGAGGTCCTCGGGCCGCACGACGACCACGACCTCTCCGTCGCCGCGCGGGACGTCGCCTCGTGCCGTGACGATCCCGAGCGGGCAGGTGATGCCGTCGGTGGTGCGGCGTCCGGTGAGGTGCACGACGTCGCCGAGGAAGGCGGCCTCGCGGGCGTCGACCGGTTCGTCGTAGATCTCGCGGGGGGCACCCACTTGGCTGAACCGCCCACCGCGCATGATGGCGACCTGGTCGGCGAAGGAGAGCGCCTCCTGCTGGTCGTGGGTCACGAGGATCGCCGTGGCCGAGGTCTCCGCGAGGGCGGTGGCCACGGCATCGCGAGTGCTCGCGCGCAGGGCCGTGTCGAGCGAGGAGAAGGGCTCGTCGAGCAGGACGACGGACGGGGAGAGGGCCAGCGCCCGGGCCAGGGCCACGCGCTGCTGCTGGCCGCCCGAGAGCTGGTCGGGGCGTCGGGTGGCGGTCGCGGCGGGCAGGCCGACGAGCTCGAGCAGCTCCTCGACGCGGTCGCCGCGCCGGCGGGCGGCCCGCGGCATGCCGAAGGTGATGTTGTGCGCGACGTCGAGGTGGGGGAAGAGCCCCCCGTCCTGCCGCACGTACCCGATGCCCCGCCGCTCGGGCGGGACGGCCCGACCGGCGCCGCACACGACCCGGTCGCCGATGGTCACCGTGCCGGCATCGGGGGCGAGGAACCCGGCGATGACGCGCAGCAGCGTCGTCTTGCCGCCACCGGAGGCACCGAGGACGGCGGTCGTCGTGCCCGTGGGCACGGTGAGGTCGACGTCGCGCAGGACCGGCTCGGCGCCGTACCCGACGGTGACGCCACGGATGTCGACGGTGCTCATTCGGTGATCCCACTCTGTCGGAGCATCAGGACGGTCAAGGGCGCGGACAAGAGGATCATCATGGCGGCGAAGGGAGCAGCGCCCGCGTAGTCGAACTCGTCGCTCGCGGCCCAGAAGGCGGTGGCCAGGGTGGAGGTCCCGGTCGGCGACAGCAGCAGCGTCGCGGTGAGCTCCGTGGCGGCCGCGATGGCCACGAGGGCCGCTCCGGTGAGCGCCGAGGGGAGGATGAGCGGCAGCACGACCCGGCGGAAGGCCCCGAGCGGACTGCACCCGAGCGACCGCGCGGCATCGCTGAGCTCGGGGGGCGCGGCGGCCAGGCCGGAGCGCAGGGAGACCATGGCGCGGGGGATGAAGAGGATCGAGTAGCAGAGCACGAGCAGCAGCGGCGACTGGTAGATCCCCGGGACGTACCGGACGGAGACGGTGATCAGGGCCAGGGCGATGACGACCCCGGGCAGCGAGCTCGCGATGTACGTGACCCGCTCCAGCACCAGTGTCCACGCGGTGCGCCGCCGGCTGAGCAGCCATGCGCCCGGCAGTGCCAGGACGGTCGTGACGGCCGCGGCGGCGAGGGCGAGCGAGATCGTCGACCCGGTCGTGACGAGCAGCGAAGGGCGGATCCCGAGCTCGTCGACGGGCGCGGCCAGGTGGGCGAGCAGCCACCGACCGACGAGCGTGACCGGCAGGACGAGGGAGACGGCGACGACAACGGTGAGCGCGAGGAGGGCCACGGGGGACCACCGACCCAGGCGTACCGGCGCCGCCCGGCGGTGGACGCCGCGGCCGACGCGGGCGGTGCGAGCGGTGCCGCGCAGCAGGTGCTCGAGCGTGAGGACGGTGACGCACATCAGGGCGAGGACGAGCGCGAGCACGCTGCCCTGGTTGCTGGAGAAACTCACCTCGTACTGCACGAGGATCGCGGTGGTGAAGGTCGGGTAGCGCATCATCTCGAGCACGCCGAACTCGGCGAGGAGGTGCAGCCCGACGAGCAGGCCGCCACCACTGATGGCCGGTCGCAGCCGGGGCAGGACCGTGCGGCGCCAGGCCTGCAGCGGGCTGGCGCCGAGGGCGCGGGCGTCCTCCTCCGGGGCGGCGTCGAGGTCGCGCAGGATCGCGGCCACGGGCAGGTAGACGAAGGGGAAGTACGCGGCCGTCGTCACCAGGGCGGCCCCGCCGAGCCCGTCGAGTCCCGGACGGAAGGAGACCCAGGCGTAGGCAGCGACGAAGGCGGGCACGGCCAGGGGAGCACCGAGCAGCACCCGCCACACCCCGGCGAGGGGCAGGTCCGTGCGCTCGACGAGCCAGGCCGCCCCGACGCCGAGGACGATCGTCGCGGGGACCGTGACGAGCAGCAGCAGGAGGGTGTTGGTCAGCAGCTCCGCCGTGCGCGGGCGGATCAGGTACTCGAGGGCGCCGGCGGGCGAGCTGCCGAAGCCGTCCGCGGCCACGACCGCGAGCGGCAGCACCGTGATGACCGCGACGAGGACCGCCGCGGTCATCACGAGGTGCCTAGAGGATGCTGGCATCGGTCATCAGCTGGGTGACCTTTTCGGAGTCGAGGGAGAAGGGGTCGACGGCGGGCGCCTGGAGGGACTCGAGCGTCGGCAGGTCGGGGTCGGAGTCGACCCCCTTCGCCACGGCGTACTCCTTGGAGCCGCTGGACTCGAGGACGGCCTGCCCCTCCTCGGAGAGGATGTAGTCGACGAACTGCTGGGCCTCGTCGGCGTGCTTGGCGTTCTTGAGCACGCCCGCGGCGGACAGGCTGACGAAGGCGCCCGGGTCCTCACCCTTGAAGTAGTGCAGCGCGGTGTTGGCCGTGCCCTCCTTGGTCTCGGCCTGGTCGCGGTACCAGTAGTAGTGGTAGATGACGCCCATCGGGACCTCGCCGGCGTTGACGGCCTTCATCGTCGCGATGTTGTTCTCGTAGATCCGGGCGTTGGCCTTCATGCCGTCGAGCCACGTCTTCGTCTTGGCCTCGCCCTGGTCGGCGAGCATGCCGGCGACGATCGCCTGGAAGTCGGCGCCCGTCGCGCCCGCGCCCCACTGGTCCTTGTACTCGGGCTGCTGCAGGTCCATGAGTGAGGCGGGCAGGTCGTCCTTCGAGACCTTGTCGGGGTTGTAGACCAAGACGGTCGAGCGAGCGGCGACGCTCGTCCAGTCACCGCTCGACGGGCGACGGTTCTCCGGCACCTGGGCGAGGGTCTTGGCGTCGACGGGTGCGAGCAGCCCGGCGTCCTCGACGAGGGTCATCGCGGGGCTGTTCTCGGTGAGGAAGACGTCGGCGGGCGAGGCGTCACCCTCCTCGACGATCTGGTGGCCCATCGACGAGTCCTTGCCCGGACGGATCTGGGTCTTGATCCCGGTCTTGTCGGTGAACCCCTTCGCCCACGCCTTGGTGAGGTTGTCGTGCTGGCTGGAGTAGATCTGCAGCGCGTCAGGGTCGGTCGTCGGTCCCTCCGAGCCACCACACGCGGCGAGGGCGAGGGCCGCGGTCGTGCCGACGACGGTCGTGAGCAGGGTGCGACGGTTCATGAGAGATCTCCGGTGGGTCGGGGACGAGGGCGGACGAGTCGGTCGATGAGCATGCGGGTCGGGGCCTGCAGGAGCCACCACAGGAGGGCTCCGAGCGCGAGGGAGGTGCCGAGGGCCAGCCAGGCGTGGTCGACGACCCGGAAGACCTGCCACTGGACGAGGTAGATGTGCAGGGAGGCTGCGGCGACAAGGCCGAAGGGCCACACGAGCAGGCGGGGCAGCGGGACGCGCGGGACGAGCGCCAGGACGGTGATCGCGACGAGCACTGTCCATCCGCGGCTCGGCTCGACGAAGAAGTCCCACATGCCGACGGCGGTGAGGGCGAGGGTCGCCAGGCGCTGCCGGTGGGTGCGGGCGACGCCCAGGGCCATGCCGATGGCGAAGAGCCACAGGACCGACCCCGGCAGGCCACGGGTGGCCCCGGTGGAGTCCGGCACGAGGATCCACCGCGGCACGAGCGCGGCGGCGGCCAGCGCCATGCTCCACGCCCAAGGGTGGCGCACGTGCGCCCGGGCGAGCGCGGGCACCGACAGCAGGGCGAGTACGGCGAGGCTGCACGCGAGCAGCGCCTCGATGAACCACAGGTTGATCCGCGCGCCCCACTCCATCTCGCCGATGAGCCAGTTGACGAGCAGCACGTTGTGCCAGGTGTAGCCGCCGGCCGTGACGAGGCCGAAGAGCGCGACGGCCATCGATGGGGCCACTAGGCCCACGAGGGAGCGCAGCCCGCGTCGGCGTCGCTCCTGCGGTCGGGGGTCGTCGAGGGTGAAGCGGCTCATCGACCAGCCGGCCAGGGCGAGGAGGGTGTGGGCGCCGCCGGGGGTGGTCACGATCCCCAGGTGGCTGGCGCAGATCGCCAGCGCGGCCACGGCCCGCACGAGCAGTGGGGTCTCGACCCACTGGACGTGGCGGCCGGTCGGCCGCGCCTCGGCGGCGAGGGTCCGCAGCGGCAGGCGGTGCCAGCCGTCGGGCAGCAGGCCGAGGACCTGCTCGAGCCGGACCGAGGTCTGCACGAGGCTGTAGGAGTCGCCCCCCAGGTCGGCGAAGGACCGGTCCGGGTCGACGTCGTCCCGGCCCAGGGCCGAGCCGATGACGGCGACGACGGCGCCGAGCCGGTCGTGCCGGGGGTCGGGCGCCGGTGCGTCGTGTGCGGTCGACAGGGCCAGCTCCCGGCAGGCGACCCGGTCGACCTTGCCGTTGGGCAGGCGGGGGATCTCGTCGACGACGGCGAGGAGCACGGCTCCCGGGCGCAGCCCTGCCGCCTCGGCCGTGAGACCACGCACCGTGCGACGAAGGGCGGCGCGCCCCCCTTCGTCGGCGTGGGGGAGGGTGACGAGCAGGTGGTGGGAGTCCGCGGTGACCACGGCGTCGTGGCCGGCGGCCGCGAGGGCACTCGCGACGTGGTCGAGGTCGATGCGCAGCCCGAGCACCTTGGCGACCCGGTCGCGGCGACCGGTGACCGTGACGACGCCGTCGTCGATGCGGCCGAGGTCGCCGGTGCGCAGCTCCTCGACCATCCGGCCGAGGGCCAGCTCGTCGGGGTGCTCGGCGTACCCGAGCATGACGCCGGGGCCGGTGAAGACGAGCTCGCCGGTCCCGTCGCCGGCGTCGTCGACGTCGTGGTCGACGCGGAAGGAGGACCCGGCGATCGGCCGGCCGACCGCCGCGGGGCGGGCGAGGACGTCGGCGCCGACGTGGACGGCCATGCGGGCGGTGGCCTCGGTCTGGCCGTACATGACCGCCAGGTCCCAGCCGCGCTCGCGCCCGAGGCTCGCCAGCTCATGCACCCGGTCCGGCGGCAGGGCGCCACCGGCCTGGGTGACCAGACGCAGCCCGGGCAGGTCACCGCGCAGGCGCTCGTCGACGAGGTCGAAGGTGTGCGGCACCCCCGCGAGGACGCTGACCCGCTGCTCGGTGTGCAGCCGCCAGAACTCGTCGTCGGTCACCGAGTGCTCGGTCACGACGAGGCTGCCCCCCGCGTGGAGGACGCTGTGCATCACGGACAGGCCGTAGCAGTAGTGCAGCGGCAGCGAGGTGATCGCGCGGTCGTCGCTGCGCAGGCCGAGCGCCCGGGCGATCCCCGTGGCATTGCTCAGCACGTTGTCGCGGGAGAGCCGCACCAGCTTGGGGCTGCCCGTGCTGCCGGAGGTCGACAGCAGCAGGGCGAGGTCGGGGTGCAGGAGGTGCTGGGCCTGCGGCTCGAGGACCTCGACCTCGCCCGCTTGCAGGCGCAGGTCAGGGGCGAAGCGTCCGGTGATCGACGTGGCCTCCGGCCCGGTGACCAGGGCCACGTGCCCGGCGGCGAGGACGGCGAGGTGGGCGACGACGTCGTCGAGCCGGCGGGTGAGCGGCAGGTGGACGAGGCGACGCCCGGTGGTCGTCGCCGGCAGCTGCTCGACGAGGGAGGCGACCCGGGCGGCGAGCTCGCGGTGGCTGACCGTGGCTCTGTCGGCGACCAGCGCGGGGGCGGCGGAGGTGGGGTGCAGCAGCGGAAGGAGGGTCGGCACCGGGCGCACGGACGTCCCGAGGGCGTGAAGTCCCTCGTCGAGCCGCGCGGTCATCGTCATTTGGTGTGCCTATCCTTATCGATCGGAGCGAAGAGTACCGCCATCGAGGCCAGGAGCGCGCATGCCCCACCACGTCGTGGACATCTGGTGGTCGGACCTGCGCGTGATGGACCGCGGCCTGCTGCCTTTGCTCGACCCGGTGGAGGCCGCCCGGGCGGCGGGTCTGGAGGGCGCTGCGGACCTGGGTCGCTTCGTCGTCGGGGCGGTGCTGCTCCGTGTCGCTGTGGGCCGGACCACCGGCCGGGACCCGTGGTCCGTGGCCGTCGACCGCACCTGTGACGACTGCGGTCGCCCGCACGGTCGACCGGCCGTCGAGGGTGTCCACGTCAGCGTCGCCCACGCCGGGCCGCTCGTGCTCGTGGCCACCGCTGCGGGCCCGGTGGGCGTCGACGTCGAGTCGGCCCGGCGTGGTCCGGACGTCGCGGAGTGGGTGCGGCAGGAGGCGGCGTTCAAGGCGCATGGCTCCCGGGACGGTGACGGGCTGCACGTGCAGCCCCTCGTCACCCCGCTGCCCGGCCACGCGGCAGCGCTCGCCCTCACCCGGCCCGGTGAGGTCGTCGTCCACGACCCGGACGAGTCGTCGGCCGCGCTGGCGGCGGCCCGAGGTCAGGCGCCGCGCAGCGCGAGGTAGACGTAGTCGCTGTGGCGCGTCATGCCCAGGTCGCTGTAGAGGTGCTGGGCGGGCTCGTTGGTCGGCTCGACCTGCAGGTAGGTCAGGGTGGCGCCGGCGTCGAGGGCGGCGCGCGCGGCCTCCTGCGTGAGCCAGCGGCCCAGACCCCGGCCCCGGTGCGAAGGGGGCACGTGCAGGCCGAAGATCCCCGCCCAGCCGTCGTCGAGCGCGACGCGGACGACACCGACGACGCCCCCTTCGTCACGGGCGGTGAGGAAGACCTGCCGCCCCGGCAGCGCGAGGATGCGGCGGGCGACGTCCAGGTGGTCGAGCAGGCGCGGGGAGCCACCGGTCAACCACGCCTCGTCGGCGTGGTCGCTCGTGTGCAGGGTGACGCCCTCGGGGGCGGGCCCGGCGCCCTGCAGGAGCGAGTCGGTGCGCGCGGTGAGCACGTCGGCGGGGTTGCCCTCGACCCACCCGCGCTCCAGCAGCAGCGCGCCGAGCGGGTCGTCCGCGGTGGCCGCGCTCGGCGGACGGGGGAGCATGACGAGCGGCGTCAGGCCGTGCTCGCGGTACCAGGACTCGACCGCGTCGACCGCCTCGGGCAGCGGATGGCCCGGATCGCCCACGGGGAGAGCGGAGTTCGAGCGGCCCGTCCACCGCGCGCCGGCGCGCAGGAGCCAGCCGGCTCCCTTCGTCCCCAGCCAGTCCTCCTCGAGGCCGGGCTGGCCCTTGGTCATGACGAGGTGGAGGTCCTCGATCGTGATCGCGCGGTGCGGGGCGCCGCGGCGGGTGGGGCGGGGCGGGATGGCGCGGGCGGCGACGACGAGGTCGCGGCGCAGGGCCACCTCGCCGCTCCGGGTGGCGATCCGCAGGCCGTGCTCGTCGAGGGCGGTCAGCTCGCCGACCGTGTCGGTGAGGGTCGGAAAGTGCGCCGGAATGGGGTCGATGCGGGTGCGCACCGCGACCCGTGTCCCTGTGGTGAGACCCACCATCGGATCGCTCATGGGGCGACATAGTATGTCGGGCATGACGTACGTGATCGCGCAGCCGTGTGTGGACCTCAAGGACAAGGCCTGCATCGAGGAGTGCCCTGTCGACTGCATCTACGAGGGCAAGCGCAGTCTCTACATCCACCCCGACGAGTGCGTCGACTGCGGGGCCTGCGAGCCCGTGTGCCCCGTCGAGGCGATCTACTACGAGGACGACACCCCCGAGGAGTGGGCCGACTTCTACAAGGCCAACGTCGAGTTCTTCGACGACCTCGGCAGCCCCGGCGGTGCCGCCAAGATGGGCATGATCGACAAGGACCACCCGATCGTCGCGGCCCTGCCGCCGCAGGAGCACGACGAGTGACGACGGGCCACCCGTGATCTCCTCCCTGCCCGACTTCCCCTGGGACTCGCTCGCTCCGGCCAAGGAGCGGGCGAGAGCCTTTTCGTCCGACGACCCGGCGCAGGGCGAGGGCATCGTCGACCTGTCGGTCGGCACCCCGGTCGACCCCACGCCCGAGGTGGTCCAGCAGGCGCTGCGCGACGCCGCGGACGCCCCCGGCTACCCGCAGACCTGGGGCACCGCGGACCTGCGCGAGGCGATCGGACAGTGGTTCGAGCGACGGCGCGGCGCCCCGGGCGTCGACCCCGACGGCGTCCTGCCGACGGTGGGGTCCAAGGAGCTCGTCGCGTGGCTGCCGACCCTGCTCGGCCTGGGGGCCGGCGACGTCGTCGCCTTCCCCCGCATCGCCTACCCGACCTACGACGTGGGGACGCGGATCGCCGGGGCCACCCCCTTCGCCGCCGATGCCACGACGGCCTTCGGCCCGACGACCGCGGCCACCGCTCCGAAGCTGCTGTGGCTCAACACCCCGAGCAACCCGACGGGCAAGGTGCTTGGTGTCGAGCACCTGGCCAAGGTCGTCGCGTGGGCCCGCGAGCGCGGCGTCGTCGTCGCCTCCGACGAGTGCTACGCCGAGCTCGACTGGCGCGACCAGAGCGACCGCGGCGGGGACGCGGCCCTGCCGACGACCCCTTCGCTCCTCGACCCGCGGGTGACGGGCGGCTCCCACGAGGGCCTGCTCGTCGTCTACTCGACGTCGAAGCAGTCCAACCTCGCCGGCTACCGCGCGGCCTTCGCCGCAGGCGACCCGACACTCGTGCGCTCCCTGCTCGAGGTGCGCAAGCACGCGGGCATGATCGTGCCCTGGCCGGTCCAGCGGGCTCTGCTCACCGCCGTGAGCGATGACGAGCACGTCGCCGTGCAGCGCGAGCGCTACCGGGCGCGACGGGCCGCGCTGCGCCCTGCGCTCGAGCGGTGGGGGCTGCGGATCGACGACTCCGAGGCCGGCCTCTACCTGTGGGCGACCGCGGGGGAGCCCTCGCGCGTGACCGTCGACCAGCTCGCCGACCTGGGCATCCTCGTCGCGCCCGGGGACTTCTACGGCGTGGCCGGCGAGCAGCACGTGCGGGTCGCGCTCTCGGCGACCGACGAGCGCATCGCCGCCGCCGTCGCGCGCCTCGACGGCTGAGCCGTCGCGCGGCGCGCAGGTCCGGCCGCACGGGGCACCCCGCGTGGTGACCCACACCACCGCTGAGGTAGTTTCGTCAGTGAAACGCATGCCCGGGGCCACCGCCTCCGCGGCACGGCACGATCGAAGGGTAGATACTTCATGACCGCTGACGCCACCTTCTCCGCCGCAGGCAACGACCTGACCTTCCCGCTCGTCGAGGCCAGCGAGGGCAACCACGGCTACGACATCTCCTCGCTCATGAAGGAGACCGGCAACACGACGCTCGACGTGGGCTTCGTCAACACCGCGTCGTGCAAGAGCGACATCACGTACATCGACGGTGACGCGGGGATCCTGCGCTACCGCGGCTACCCGATCGAGCAGCTGGCGAGCAAGTCCTCCTTCGTCGAGGTCGCCTACCTGCTCATCTACGGGGAGCTGCCGACGGCCGACCAGCTGGGTGACTTCGAGGAGCGCATCTCGCGCCACACGATGCTCCACGAAGACCTCAAGGCCTTCTTCAACGGCTTCCCGCGGGACGCGCACCCGATGCCCGTGCTGTCCTCGGCCGTCTCGGCGCTGGGCACCTTCTACCAGGACAGCCTCGACCCCTTCGACCCGGAGCACGTCGAGATCTCGACGATCCGTCTCCTGGCGAAGCTGCCGACGATCGCCGCCTACGCGCACAAGAAGAGCGTCGGCCAGCCCTTCCTGTACCCGGACAACTCGCTGAGCCTGACCGAAAACTTCCTCCGGATGACCTTCGGTTTCCCGGCCGAGCCCTACGAGCTCGACCCGGAGATCGTCGCGGCGCTCGACCAGCTCTTCATCCTGCACGCCGACCACGAGCAGAACTGCTCGACCTCGACGGTGCGCCTCGTCGGCTCGGCCCACGCCAACCTCTTCAACTCCGTCTCCGCCGGCATCCACGCCCTCTCCGGCCCGCTGCACGGTGGCGCCAACCAGGCCGTGCTCGAGATGCTCCAGCAGATCCAGGCCGCCGACCACGGCGCCGAGACCTTCATGAAGAAGGTGAAGAACAAGGAGGACGGTGTCCGCCTCATGGGCTTCGGGCACCGCGTCTACAAGAGCTACGACCCGCGCGCGGCGATCGTCAAGGAGACTGCGCACTCCGTGCTCGAGAAGATGGGCGGCGACGAGCAGCTCGAGATCGCCATGAAGCTCGAGGAGATCGCCCTCGCGGACGACTACTTCGTCGAGCGCAAGCTCTACCCCAACGTCGACTTCTACACCGGCCTGATCTACACGGCCATGGGCTTCCACCCCAAGATGTTCACCGTGCTCTTCGCGATCGGCCGTCTCCCCGGCTGGATCGCCCAGTGGCGCGAGATGATCGAGGACCCGGCCACCAAGATCGGCCGCCCGCGCCAGATCTACACCGGCCCCACCGAGCGCGACTACGTCGCCATCGACGGTCGCTGATCTCGACGACGTGACGTCGGCCCCCTTCGCTCTCGGGCGGAGGGGGCCGACGCGTGTCCGGGCGAAGGGGGTGGGCTCAGCCCTCGTGGAGCGTGATGACCACGTGGGTGGCGGGTGCGGCGTCAGTGGTGCGCCACTCCATGGCGGAGTCGCCGGAGCCGCGGGTCCACACCCGGTCGCCGACCTGCACGCGGGTGATGTTGCGGGCCTTGGCCTGGGCGACGGCCCAGGCGCCGACGGCCCAGCCGTGCCGCTCGTCGGTGGCCTCGACGGTGACGCTCTGCCCGTCGGCCGTGCCCCTCTGCCCGGTCTGCTCCGTGATGGCAGCGACGAGCCGGTCGGGGCGGCCAGCGGCCTCGGGGCCGTCGAGGCGGCAGACGAGACCGCCGGGGGAGTGGCCGCTCAGCGCCGAGGCGATGGTCCGCCCCTCCTGCTCGTGGTCGGCGTAGGCCTCGGGGTAGCCGCTGCGCTGGACCTCCTGGGCGATCTCCGTGATGACCATGTCCTGCCAGCCGTCGACCTTGACGAGGGCGTCGTAGAAGGCGTTGGTGGCGTAGACGGGGTCCTGGAGCTGCGCCTCGTTGCCCCAGCCCTGGCTGGGGCGCTGCTGGAAGAGGCCGACGGAGTCGCGGTCGCCGTAGGAGAGGTTGCGCAGCTTCGACTCCTGGATCGCCGTGGCGATGGCGATCGTGCCGGCGCGGGCGGGCAGACCACGCTTGACCCCGAGGAGCACGATGGTGCTCGCGTGGTTCATCTGGTCGGGTCGGAAGCTGACGCTCTGCTCGAGCGCGGTCGCCCGGCACTCCTCACCGAGGAAGAGACCGACGCGGTCGCGGGCGTACCAGAGGCCGATGCCCCCGACGAGGGCGAGCGCGCACAGGGCGGCGATGGCGGTCAGCCACCGGGGCCCGCCCTCGTCGTCCAGCGGCGGGTGCTCGGCTCTGGGCACGGTCAGTCGTTGGCGTGCAAGGCGTCGTTGAGCGCGATGCCGTGGCCGGTGCGGTCGCGGGCCTCGACGGTGCCCGTGACCGAGTTGCGGACGAAGAGCAGGCCGCTGCGGCCGGAGAGCTCGGCGGCCTTGACGACGGCGCCATCGGGCAGCGTGACCTTGGTGCCGGCGGTGACGTAGAGGCCGGCCTCGACGACGCAGTCGTCGCCCAGGGCGATGCCCACACCGGCCTCGGCGCCGACGAGGCAGCGCTCGCCGATGGCGACCCGCTCGGTGCCGCCGCCGGAGAGGGTGCCCATCGTCGAGGCGCCGCCGCCGATGTCGGAGCCGTCGCCGACGACGACGCCCTGGCTGATGCGGCCCTCGACCATCGAGGTGCCGAGGGTGCCGGCGTTGAAGTTGACGAAGCCCTCGTGCATGACGGTCGTGCCGGAGGCGAGGTGGGCGCCGAGGCGGACGCGGTCGGCGTCGCCGATGCGCACGCCGGAGGGGGTGACGTAGTCGGTGAGCCGGGGGAACTTGTCGATGCTCGTCACCTGGACCGGGCCGCGGGCGCGCAGCCGGGCGCGAGTGGTCTCGAAGCCCTCGACCGCGCACGGGCCGTGGTTGGTCCACACGACATTGCTCAGCTGGCCGAAGAGGCCGTCGAGGTTGATCGTGTTGGGCTGGACGAGGCGGTGGGAGAGCAGGTGGAGGCGCAGGTAGGCGTCGGAGGCGCCCTCGGGGGCCGCGTCGAGGTCGATGGCGACGGTGACGACCTCGGTGCGCACGCCGCGGGCGGCGTCCTCGCCGGCGAGCGCCACGAGCTCCTCGGGGACCTGTGTGGCCTCGGGGGCCTCGCCGAGCGCCGGCTCGGGGTACCAAGTGTCGAGGACGGTGCCCTCGGTCGTCACGGTGGCCACGCCGTGGCCCCAGGCTGCGCGCGTCGTCGTCATGGCCCAGATCCTACGAAACGGCCGCCTGCGCCGACCAACCCGTGATCCCCCGCCCCGCATTTCCCTAGGGAAATGTCATCTGGGGTGGTGATTTCCCTAGGGAAATGCGGTGGGGGGTAGTGATTTCCCTAGGGAAATGCGGTGGGGAGCCGGGAGCACGTGCGAAGGGGGAGAGGCGGGTGGGCGCAGCGCCTAGGGTTGGTCCCATGCCGAGCCTGGATCTCACCGCCGACGTCGTCACCCTCACCCAGCAGCTGTGCGACATCGAGTCGGTCAGCCACGAGGAGGGGCCGATCGCCGACGCGATCGAGGCCGCGCTGCGCCCCCTTCGGCATCTCGAGGTGGTCCGGCGGGGCAACACAGTCATCGCCCGCACCGACCTCGCCCGCGACGAGCGGGTCGTGCTCGCCGGCCACATCGACACCGTGCCGCTGACGAGCGAGCCGGCCAACCTGCCGACCCGACGTGAGCAGGTCGGCGGGGTCGACGTGCTGTGGGGGCGCGGCACCGTCGACATGAAGGGCGGGGTCGCCGTCCAGCTCAAGGCCGCCCTCGTCGAGGAGCCGAGCCGCGACGTCACCTTCCTCTTCTACGAGGCCGAGGAGGTCGACGCCGTCTACAACGGTCTGCAGCTGCTCGCGGAGTCCGACCCCGAGCTGCTCGCCGCGGACTTCGCCGTGCTCCTCGAGCCGACCAACGCCACGGTCGAAGGGGGCTGCAAGGGCACGATGCGCGTCGAGGTGCTCACCAAGGGCATCGCCGCCCACTCGGCCCGCCCGTGGAACGGCCACAACGCCATCCACGACGCCCACGAGGTGCTCGCCGCCCTCGCGGCCCACGAGGAGCAGACCGTCACCGTCGACGGCCTCGAGTACCACGAGGCGCTCCAGGCGGTCGGCATCAGCGGCGGCATCGCCGGCAACGTCATCCCCGACAGCTGCAGCGTGCTCATCAACTACCGCTTCAGCCCGGACAAGGACACCGAGGCCGCCCTCGCCTACGTCCAGACCGTGCTGCCCGGCCGCGAGCTGCACCTGCGCGACGTCGCCGAAGGGGCCCGGCCCGGGCTCGACCTGCCGGCGGCGCAGGCCTTCGTCGCCGCCCTCGACGTGCCCGTCGGGCCCAAGGAGGGCTGGACCGACGTCGCCCGCTTCAGCGCACTCGGCATCCCGGCCGTCAACTTCGGCCCGGGCGACCCCAACCTCGCCCACCACGACGAGGAGCGGTGCCCGGTCGAGCAGATCACCGCGGCGGAGGCCGCCGTGCTGCGCTGGCTCGCGTAGGGTCGCGACGTGACCGATCAGGGGAACCAGCCCGCCAGCGACCGGTGGTACCACAAGGGACCCGTGCTCATGCGCGGCCGTCAGGTGCCCAAGTCGACGACCGACCAGCGCCTGCTCGACGACAAGGGGCACGCCGACTGGTTGCACACCGACCCGTGGCGCGTCCTGCGCATCCAGGCCGAGTTCGTCGAGGGCTTCGGCGCGCTCGCCGAGCTCGGGCCCGCCGTGAGCATCTTCGGCAGCGCCCGTACCCCCGCCGACTCGCCCGGCTACGCCCAGGGCGTCGAGCTCGGTCGTCTCGTCGCCGAGGCCGGCTACGCGGTCATCACCGGTGGCGGCCCCGGCGCGATGGAGGCCGCCAACCGCGGTGCCCGCGAGGCCGGTGGCACGAGCGTGGGCCTGGGCATCGAGCTGCCCTTCGAGGCCGGGCTCAACCCCTACTGCGACCTCGGCATCAACTTCCGCTACTTCTTCGCCCGCAAGACGATGTTCGTCAAGTACAGCGAGGGCTTCGTCGTCCTGCCCGGTGGCTTCGGCACCCTCGACGAGGTCTTCGAGGCCGTGACCCTCGCCCAGACGGGCAAGGTGACGAGCTTCCCCATCGTGCTCATCGGCGTCGACTACTGGGCCGGTCTCATCGACTGGCTGCGGGGGTCGGTCCTCGAGGGCGGCATGATCAGCCCCGACGACATCGACCGGCTGTACGTCACCGACGACCTCACCGAGGCCGTCGAGTACGTCAAGCGCGAGTTGGCGCGGGTGCGCCCCGTGACCCCCGAGCAGCCGGAGTGACGCCATGGTGTGGATCCTCTTCGCCCTCGTCGCGGTCTTCGTCGTCGTCGTCCTCGTCGCCGTCGTCACCGGTCGCCTGACGCCCGACCCCATGGCCGAGCCCGTCGGGTCCACCCCCCACCACGGCCTGCCGGAAGGGGCGTGGGCTGCTGACGACATCGACCTGGTGCGCTTCGACACCGCGCTGCGCGGGTACCGCATGGACCAGGTCGACGAGGTCCTCGACCGGCTGCAGCAGCGCATCGCCGAGCTCGAGATGGATCGTCCCGGTCGCGGCGAGCGTCGTGATGACGACCCGGGCCTCGACTGACCCGACCACCGGCGAGGCCGGGGGGAGGCTCCCTTCGTCCTCGTGGTGGCGCACCTCCGCGGGCCGCTCCGCAGCCGGCCGGGCCGTCCTCGCCCGGCCGGTCCGCGCGCTGCTCGTCATCTACGCGATCAGCCGACTCGTCGCGCTGCTCGGCATCTGGGTGGCCGCGCACTACTACCAGTCACCGGCCGGCGTCGGGCACCTCGACCCGGGTCTGCCCGACATGTTTCGCCTGTGGGACACGGAGTGGTACCGGCGGATCGTCACCGAGGGCTACCCGATCCCGCTCCCCGCCGACCCCGAGACCGGGCAGATCACCTACAGCGCCTGGGCCTTCTTCCCGCTCTTCCCGGGACTCGTGCGCCTCCTCATGGTCACCGGTCTGCCCTTCACCGCCGCCGCGGTCCTGCTCAACCTCGCGCTCGGCGCGGCCGCGGTCGTCCTCGTCTGGAAGGTCCTGAGCTTCCCCGGCCACGCCGCGAGCCAGCCGGCCCGCGAGCGGCTCGCCTTCGTCGCCGCTGCGCTGTGGTGCTTCTACCCGGCCACCGGCGTCATGCTCCTGCCCTACACCGAAGCGCTCGCCGCGGTGCTCATCGCCGCCGCCCTCCTCATGCTCATGCGGGGGCGCTACCTGACCGTCGCCCTCATCGCGCTCCTCCTCGGCTTCACCCGCGGCGTCGCGGCCCCCCTCGGCCTCGCGGTCCTGGCGCACCTGTGGCTGCGCTGGCGCGACGACAGGGAGAGCGGCACTGCCCCCTTCGCCCACGACCGCACGCGCATCGTCCTCATGTGCCTGGCGACCGGCATCTCCGGCATCGCCTGGCCGATGACGGTGGGATACCTCTCCGGGCTGCCCGATGCCTTCTTCCAAGTGCAGGCCGCGTGGGGTCAGCGCCCCGACCAGGGCCCCTTCGTCCTGTGGTTCAGCTGGGCGTGGGAGCAGCGCGGACTGCTCGCGGTCGTCGTCATGGTGGCGCTCGTCGCGACCTACCTCGCGCTCGTCATCGGCCGGCACGGCGCGTGGATCCCGCTCGAGGTGCGCATGTGGGCCCTCATGTACCCGCTCTACCTCTTCGCCGTCGTCCGCCCGATCACGAGCATGTGGCGCTTCCTGCTCCTTGACTTCCCGCTCGCGGCTCTCGTGGCGTCCGTCGTCATGCGCACCTCGACCGGAGGTCGCGTCGTGCGGCACTGGCGGCGGCGCGCGGCGGTCGTCGTGCTCGTGCTCGTGCTCGGTGTCTTCGCGTGGTCGTGCGGTCTCCTGCCGTACGTGCCGTGGCACGTCACGCCTCCGTGACCGGTCGCCGAGCAGGTCGCGCTCGGCAGGGATTAGGACCGTGACGACGAAGAGGTGGATAATGGGGGCAACGCGTCGGCGCCTCTGGCGCCACCGACCGGTGACGGACCGGTCGGTCTGTAACGAAGGGAATCGCACATGGCGGCAATGAAGCCACGCACGGGGGATGGTCCGCTCGAGGTCGTCAAGGAGGGCCGGGGCATCGTCCTGCGCATGCCGCTCGAGGGCGGTGGCCGTCTCGTCGTCGAGATGAAGCCCGACGAGGTGCTCGCCCTCGGCGAGGCCATCGACAACTGCGAGGGCCTGCAGAAGTAACCCGCTCGAGAGCCCCCGGACACGCTGCGTCCGGGGGCTCTCGCGTGCCCGGGCGGCGACCGGCCGGCGTGGCCGTTCGGATGATGACACGGGGTTCCCCGCCCGTGCGGGCACTCGTTACGGTGCCGGGACCATGCAGATCAGGACGGGACCGAGGGACGCTGGATGAACGCTGGATACGGGCTCGCCGTCCGATGGTCGCTGAGCGACGCCCCCGACGACGTCGCGGAGCAGTTGCGCGAGTACGTCGTCGGGACGTCGATGGCCAACTTCATGTTCCTCGACGGTCTGGCCTTCAAGACCTGGCGCATGGTCGAGGGGGAGTGGTTCGAGGGCACCTACGTCTTCGACGCCGCCAAGGACCGCGACGACTTCTGCACCGAGTTCACGGCGACCGCGGCCGAGTCCGTCGGCAGCCGGATCATCGGGTCCGCCCCGACGGAGATCACCCCCTTCGAGGTCGTGGCGATCGCCGAGGGGCCGGCGCAGTTCCGCCGCGGCCCCGGGCCGGGCAGCGTCTGAGCTAGCGCTTCACCGCGGCGAGGAGCCCGTCGCCGACGGGCAGCAGGCTCGGGATGAGCCGCTCGTCGTCCCGCAGCTGCTTGCCCAGGTCGCGCAGCAGCACGGTCGTCGCGTCGCGCACCGCCGGGTCCGCCACCTTGTCGTGCCAGAGCATGTTGTCCATGGCCAGCACCCCGCCGGGGCGCAGCAGCCGGATCGCGTGCTCGACGTAGTCGGGGTAACCCTGCTTGTCGGCGTCGATGTGCACGAGGTCGTAGCTCGCGTCGTTCATCCGCGGCAGGACGTCGAGGGCCCGGCCGGTGATGACCCGGGTGCGCTGCGCCGCGATGCCGGCGGAGGCGAAGGATCGCTTGGCCCGCAGCGCGTGCTCCGGCTCGATCTCGATCGAGGTGAGCACGCCGTCGGCGGGCATGCCGGCGAGCAGCCACAGGCCGGAGGTGCCCGCGCCGGTGCCGATCTCGATGACGTGCCGGGCCCCGACCGCGGCGGCCAGGAGGCGAAGGGCGGCGCCCCCGCCGGTCCCGATCGGCGTCGCACCGAGCTCGGTCCCCGTGCGACGGGCGGCGTCGACGGACTCCTCCTCGGCGATGAACTGCTCGGCGTAGGCGTGGCTGGTGAGCTGGGCGGCGGTCATGGGAGTCCACCCTAGTCCGGCGGGCCCGTCCCAGACTTCCTTCAGGTTGGCCGAGGATGCTGCCCTGCGTGACCACTGAAGCCACCGCTCGCACCTCCGACGAGGAGCCATGGGTCCCGCCGACCTGGGCCGAGGTCGTCGAGCAGCACGGTGAGCGCGTCTACCGACTGGCCTACCGCCTGACCGGTGACGTCCACGACGCGGAGGACCTCACGCACGACGTCTTCGTGCGGGTCTTCCGCTCCCTCGACGGCTACACCCCCGGGACCTTCGAGGGGTGGCTCCACCGCATCACGACCAACCTCTTCCTCGACCGGGCCCGCCGCAAGCAGCGGCTGCGCTTCGACGCGCTGACCGACGAGTTCGCCGCCCTGCTGCACACCGGGACGGCCAGCCCGGAGCAGATCTACCTCGAGTACCACCTCGACGGCGACATCCAGCGGGCTCTCGACGCACTGCCCCCGCAGTTTCGCGCCGCCGTCGTCCTGTGCGACATCGAGGGCCTGACCTACGAAGAGGTCGCCGAGGCGCTCGACATCAAGCTCGGCACCGTCCGCTCCCGGATCCACCGCGGCCGCGCCCAGCTGCGCGAGAGCCTGAGCCACCGCGAGCCAGCCCCGTCGACGCGCACCGAGAGCCGCCGCCGGGGCGGGTCCGGCTTCCCGCTGGCCCGCCCGGTCACCGGCACCCTGTGACGCCGGCAGCCACCCGACAAGGCACAATCGGCCCATGAGCTCTCCGCACCCGGGCGAGCAGCAGGGGCCTGCGCAGGGCCCCCCCGCGCCCACGCAGCCGCTGCCGCAGACCGGTGACTCGGCAGGTGGCGCTGCGCCCGCCGGTGGCTCGCCGTACATCCCTTTCGAGCACTACGAGCAGCAGCACGCTGCCGCCCCCTTCGCCCAGCAGCCGACCGCGGTCGGTGCCCCGCCGACGCAGCCGCCCACCCCGGCGGCGACTCGGCGCCGCGGGCCCGGCTGGCTCGGAGCGGGTGCGATGACCCTGACCGCTGCCCTCCTGGCCGGCGGCATCGGTGGCGTCGGTGGGGCGGCGCTCTCCGACGACGGTGGTGACGACGGCCCGACGATCGTCCAGCGCGACGGTGACACCACCCAGCGGCCCGACGGCTCGATCGCGTCGATCGCGGCCGATGCCGTGCCGAGCGTCGTCACGGTGCGCGTGCGCGGCGTCTCGGGCGCCGGCACCGGGTCCGGCTGGGTCTACGACGACAAGGGGCACGTCGTCACCAACGACCACGTCGTCGACGCCGCGGACGACGGGGGCAGCGTGAGCATCGAGCTGCCCGACGGCACCCGGCACGACGCCGAGGTGGTGGGCCAGGACTCCTCCTACGACCTCGCCGTGCTCAAGGTCGACTCCGACGACCTCGAGCCGCTGACGATCGGCTCGTCCGACGACGTCGTCGTCGGCGACGAGGTCGTCGCCGTGGGCTCCCCGCTCGGCCTCGGCTCGACCGTCACCGCCGGCATCGTCTCGGCGCTCGAGCGCCCGGTGACCGCGGGCGAGGCGGGCGACGAGTCCTTCATCTCCGCCATCCAGACCGATGCGGCGATCAACCCGGGCAACTCGGGTGGGCCGCTGCTCAACGGCGAGGGCCACGTCATCGGGGTCAACTCGGCGATCGCCCAGGTGCCGGGTCAGCAGCAGGCCGCGGGGTCGATCGGCGTCGGCTTCGCGATCCCCTCGGACGTCGTCGTCCGCACCGTCGACCAGCTCATCGCGACGGGCAAGGCCGAGCACCCGATGATCGGTGTCAGCCTCGACCGTCGCTGGACCAACGAGGGCGCCAAGGTCCTCGAGGACTCCGAGGCCGACTCCGGTGACGCGGTCGTGCCGGGTGGCCCCGCCGACGACGCGGGCGTCGAGCCCGGTGACGTCATCACCCAGCTCGACGGTCGCCGGGTCACTGACGTCGACCAGCTGATCACCCGCATCCGGGCCAAGGCCGTGGGGGATAAGGTCACCCTGACGGTCCGACGGGACGGCAAGGAGCAGGAGCTGACGATGACGCTTGAAGCGGCTAAGGAGAGCTGACCCATGCCGGTGCACGGGACCGAGTTCCTCGTCCTCATCCTGCTGGCATTCATCATCCTCGGCCCCAAGCAGCTGCCGGAGTACGCGGCCAAGCTCGCCCGCGTCGTCGTCAAGGCGCGACGGATGGCCAACGATGCCAAGGTCCAGCTCAAGGAGCAGATGGGCCCGGAGTACGAGGACCTCGACTGGCGTCAGTACGACCCGCGGCAGTACGACCCGCGGCGCATCGTCAAGCAGGCCCTGCTCGAGCCGCTCGACGACGCCTTCAGCCTCGACGACAAGCCGGCGGCGCGCACGGCCGGCGAGGCCGACGACGAGCACGTCGAGCCGCTCGCCCTGGCGAGCGTCCCCGAGGGCACGCCCTGGGACCGCGAGGCGACCTGAGCCCGTCCACCTCGGGCCAGACCCACGACGAAGGGGGCGAGGAGAGCGACGCGGTCTCTCCTCGCCCCCTTCGCGTGCGTGCGGGGTCGTACGCCGTCAGCGACCGGTGGGCGTCAGGCCGAGGCTGCGGCCGGCGAGGCCGCGCGACCGGGTCGCGAGTCCGCGGGCGATGCCACGCAGGGCGACGGCGGCGGGGCCGTCGGGGTTGGACAGCACGGCCGGAGCGCCCTGGTCGGAGCCCTCGCGCAGGCTGACGTCGAGCGGGATCTGCCCGAGCAGCGGCACGTCGGCGCCGACGGTGCGGGTGAGGGAGTCGGCGACCGACTGCCCGCCTCCGGCGCCGAAGAGCTCCTGGCGGGAGCCGTCGGGGAGCTCGAGCCAGGACATGTTCTCGATGACTCCGACGAGACGCTGGTGGGTCTGCATGGCGATCGAGCCAGCCCGCTCGGCGACCTCCGCAGCGGCCTGCTGCGGGGTCGTCACGACGAGGATCTCGCTGTTGGGGATGAGCTGGGCGATGGAGATCGCGATGTCGCCGGTGCCGGGCGGCAGGTCGAGGAGCAGGACGTCGAGGTCGCCCCAGAAGACGTCACCGAGGAACTGCTGCAGCGCACGGTGCAGCATCGGGCCACGCCAGACGACGGGCTGGTTGCCGGGGACGAACATGCCGATCGAGATGACCTTCACGTCCGAGGCGATCGGCGGCAGGATCATGTCGTCGACCTGGGTCGGCGGGTGCGTCACGCCGAGCATCCGGGGGATCGAGAAGCCGTAGATGTCGGCGTCGACGACGCCGACCTTGAGGCCCTCGGCGGCGAGGGCCGCGGCGAGGTTGGCGGTGATCGACGACTTGCCGACGCCGCCCTTGCCGGAGGCGATGGCGTAGACGCGGGTCAGCGAGCCGGGCTTGGCGAAGGGGATCTCCTTCTCCGCCTGGCCGCCGCGCAGGTGCGTCTTGAGCTCGGCGCGCTGCTCGTCGTTCATGACGCCGAGGGTGACCTTGACGTCGGTGACGCCCTCGATGGCCGAGAGGGCCTTCGTCGTGTCGGTCGTCAGGGTGTCCTTCATCGGGCACCCGGCGACCGTGAGCAGGATGGTCGCGGTGGCGAGGCCGGCGGCGTCGACGGCAGCGGTCTCGACCATGCCGAGCTCGGTGATGGGGCGCCGGATCTCAGGGTCGATGACCGTGCTCAGCGCCTCGCGCAGCTGCTCATCGGTGATCGTGGGGTGCGAAGAAGCCATTGACCCATCGTAGATCGCCGCGAGGAGTGGCCTGTGTCTCACCCTGCCCCGCACCCTGCCGGGAGGACCGGGAGCGTCCCGTCGAGATGGTCGCGGGACGACCTCCTCAGGGGGCGAGGGGCTTGGGCTCGACGTCGTCGCCGCCCTCGTCCTCCTCGCGCCGGCGCACCTCGAGCCCCTTGACCTCCATCTCCTCGAGCAGGTCGCGCAGCTCGCTGCGGATGAAGTCGCGGGTCGCGGCGTCGCGCAGGGCGATGCGCAGGGCGGCGACCTCGCGGGTCAGGTACTCGGTGTCGGCGAGCGCCCGCTCGGCCTGCACGCGGTCCTGCTCCAGGGCCACGCGGTCACGGTCGTCCTGTCGGTTCTGCGCGAGGAGGATCAGCGGGGCGGCGTAGGAGGCCTGCAGCGACAGGATGAGCGTGAGCAGGGTGTAGTTGAGCGCCCGCGGGTCGAACTGCGCGGCCTCCGGGGCGAAGGTGTTCCACGCCAGCCACACGACGACGAAGACCGACATCCAGATGAGGAAGCGCGGCGTGCCCATGAAGCGCGCGAACTTCTCCGAGAGGACGCCGAAGGTCTCCGTCGAAAAGCTCGAGGGCCGGCGGATCAGCTGGCGCCGCACCTCCTGGGGGGTGTCGACGCGGCTCGTGGGTCGACGCTCACTCATCGGTCACCTCGTGCCTCTCGTCGCGCCAGTCCTCGGGGAGGATGTGGTCGAGGACGTCGTCGACCGTCACGGCGCCCAGCAGGTGCTCGCCCTCGTCCACGACCGGTGCGGACATGAGGTTGTACGTCGCGAGGGTGCGGGTCACGTGCCCGAGCGGTGCGTCCGGCCGAAGGGGGTCGATCGCCTTGTCGAGGTAGCGCCCGATGCTCTCGTGCGGGGGCTCGCGCAGCAGCCGCTGGATGTGGATCATCCCGAGGTACTTGCCGGTCGGGGTCTCGAGCGGGGGCCTGCAGACGTAGACGGTCGCGGCGAGGGCCGCGGTGATCTCCTCGCGGCGCACGACGGCGAGGGCCTCGGCGACGGTGTCCTCGGGGGCGAGGATCACCGGCTCGGTCGTCATGAGACCACCGGCCGTGTTTTCGTCGTAGCTGAGCAGGCGTCGCAGCGGCTCGGCGTCGTCGGGCGTCATGAGCTGCAGGAGGGTCTCGGCCCGGTCGGGCGTGAGGACCGACAGCAGGTCGGCGGCGTCGTCGGGGTCCATCGCCTCGAGCACGTCGGCGGCGCGGGACTGGGTGAGCAGGCCGAGCATCTCGGCCTGGTCGTCGTCGCCGAGCTCCTGGAGGATGTCGGCAAGGCGGTCGTTGTCGAGGGCCGCGACGACGGCCTGGCGGCGCTCGGGGGCGAGGTCGACGATGACTTCGGCGAGGTCGGCGGCCTTGAGGTCCTCGACCGACTCGAGCAGCTTGACGGCGGAGTGCTCGGCGGCGCTCACCGACGCGGACAGGCCGGTGACGTCCTCCACGGGGACGGTGAAGGTCTCCCCCCTTCGTCGCACGAGGAGGCCGCGGCGCGTCTGGCGACCACCGCGGACGAAGACCTTGGTCACCGACCAGTTGCGGTTCGCGGACTGCTCGACGCCGATGTCCTCGACGGTCGCCTCGACCGGGCCGTCGTCGGTGCGGACGGTGACCGGGCGCTCGAGGAGGTCGGCGAGGACGAGGGTCTCGGTCGCGCGCTGCTCGAAGCGGCGCATGTTGACCAGGCCGGTGGTGATGACTTGGCCACCCTCGACCGAGGTGACCCGGGTCATGGGGACGAAGACGCGGCGTCGCCCGGGGACCTCGACGACCAGCCCGATGACGCGCGGCCGGCGGGAGGGGGAAAAGGTGACGACGACGTCGCGCACCCGCCCGACCTGGTCACCCAGGGGGTCGAAGACGTTGAGGCTCGCCAGGCGGGAGACGAAGAACCGGGAGGGAGCACTCACGCCCACAGACTAACCGCGGCTGCGTGCCGGGCGAGTCAGCCGCGGCCGCGCCCACCGAGATGCCACGGGCGCCGCACGCGGGTGCCGGCGGCGCCGACGGTGACGGGCCCGGCGACGCGGGCGTCACCCTCCGGCTCCGGCCGGCCGGGGGCCTGCACGGGTGTGCCGAAGGGGGAGAGCAGCCAGATCGTCGACTCCGCCCGCCACCGGTCGAGCAGGTCGGCCGGTGCGTTGAGGCGCTCGCCGAGCAGGGTGGTCGCGGCGGTCTCCCACCACGGGTTGCCGGGGGAGAGGGCCTGGGCGGCGGCGTGCAGGGTGAGGAGGCGACCCCCGTCGCCCTTGCTGCGCAGCACGAGCCGCAGCTGCTCGGGCAGCGGGCCGAGGTCGGCCTCGGGGCCGCCGGAGACGACGAGGACCTGCCCGGCGAGCTCGTCCTGGCCCGTGGCGAACCACGTGAGGCGCTCGCGGCCGGGCAGCTGGAGCCACAGCACACCGGACGTCTTCAGCGCCTCGGTGGTGAGGGCGGAGAGGTTGACCTGGCTCATGGCGGCAGCCTAGGCCGGGCCGCGGCGGCCCGGGTGGTCCCGGGTGTCGGTCGTCATACCGGCCCGGAGCGGCCCCTTGCTAGGTTGCGGCCGAACCCCCTTCGCTCACCCTGAGAGGACTCGAGCCACACATGCGCAGTGCCAAGGACTTCTTCGCCCCACTCGCCGTCGGGGCGCCCGCCCCGGCCCGCGAGGTGCCGGCGCGACCGAGCCGGATGATCCACTTCTTCGACCCGAGCAACCCGAAGATGGCCGCGAAGGTGCCGGACATGGTCGGTGTCGCCGACGTGCTCCTCGGCAACCTCGAGGACGCCGTCGTCGCGGACAAGAAGGAGGCCGCGCGCGAGGGCCTCGTCCAGATCGCCAAGGACGTCGACTTCGGTGAGCACACCCAGCTGTGGACCCGGGTCAATGCGCTCGACAGCCCGTGGGTCCTCGACGACCTGACGACCCTCGTCACGCAGATCGGCGACAAGCTCGACGTCGTCATGGTCCCCAAGGTCCAGGGTCCCGAGGACATCCACTACGTCGACCGGCTCCTCGCGCAGCTCGAGGCGAAGGGGGGCGTGCAGCGCCCGATCATGGTCCACGCGATCCTCGAGACCGCCCGCGGTATGGCCAACGTCGAGGCCATCGCGGGTGCCAGCCCGCGCATGCAGGGCATCTCGCTCGGCCCGGCCGACCTGGCCGCCGACCGCCGGATGAAGACCACCCGCGTCGGTGGCGGCCACCCGGGCTACCTCGTGCGTCAGGACCCCTCGAAGGGAGCCGACGGCACCCCGGACTACCAGGGCCAGCGCACGGTCTTCCAGCAGGACCTGTGGCACTACACGATCGCCCGCATGGTCGACGCCTGCGCGATGCACGGGATCTTCCCCTTCTACGGCCCCTTCGGCGACATCAAGGACGTCGTGGCCTGCGAGGACCAGTTCCGCAATGCCTTCCTCCTCGGCTGTGTCGGCGCGTGGAGCCTGCACCCGGTGCAGATCGACATCGCCAAGAAGGTCTTCAGCCCGAGCGCCGAGGACGTCGCCCACGCCCGCGAGGTGCGGGACGCGATGCCGAGCGGCGGTGGCGCCGTGATGATCGACGGCAAGATGGAGGACGACGCCAGCTACAAGCAGTGCATGGTGATCCTCGAGCTCGCCGAGCGTCTGTCCGCCAACGACCCCGAGCTCGCCAAGCTCTACGCGGAGGCCTGAGTCATGACCGAGAGCACCTACACCCCCCGCCGCTCCGTCCTCTACATGCCGAGCTCCAACGCCCGTGCGCTGGACAAGGCGAAGACCCTGCCCGTCGACGCGCTGATCCTCGACCTCGAGGACGCCGTCGGTCCCGACGACAAGCCGGCCGCGCGCGAGGCGGCGTGCGCCGCGGTGCGCTCCGGCGAGTACGGCGACCGCGAGCTGACGATCCGGGTCAACGGCATCGGCACGCAGTGGCACGACGAGGACATCGCGGCGGCGTCGCAGGCCGGCCCGCACGGCATCGTGGTGCCCAAGGTCAACACCGCCGACGAGGTCCGTCAGCTCGTCGCGGCCATGGAGGCCGCCGGCGCGCCCGAGCACACGAAGCTCTGGGCGATGATCGAGACGCCCGCGGCGATCTTCAACATCCGCGAGATCGCGCAGGCCTCTGACCGGCTCGTCGCCTTCGTCCTCGGCACCAACGACCTCGTCAAGGAGCTGCAGGCGGCGCACGTGCCCGGCCGCACGCCGCTCATCACGTCGCTGTCGCTCGCACTGCTCGCCGGGCGCGAGGCCGGCATCGCCGTCCTCGACGGCGTGTACAACGCGGTCAAGGACCTCGAGGGCTTCACGGCCGAGTGCGAGCAGGGCCGCGACATGGGCTTCGACGGCAAGACCCTCATCCACCCCGGCCAGGTCGAGGTGTGCAACTCCACCTTCGCCCCGAGCGAGGCGGCCGTGGAGGAGGCGAAGGGGGTCCTGCAGGCCTGGGAGGACGGTGCCGGCAAGGGCGTGGTCACCCACAACGGCAAGATGATCGAAAACCTCCACGTGGACATCGCCCGTCGGGTCCTTGCGACGCACGAGGCGATCAGCGCCAGATCGTGACCTCGGTCCCTGTGGATCGTCCCAGCACGTGCTGGGGTTGCCCGTAAGATGTTTCACATCTCGGGCAACCACGGCACGTGCTGGTGCGTCTGAGGGGGAAAGGCGGACTTCAGGGGGTCCGCCACGGAGGAAGGAAACTTCAGATGGGCACGTACGAAGCACGTCATGCCGTCGCGGACGTGGAGACCTCTCCGCAGCGCCGGCTCATCATGCGCAGCAGCCTCGCCACGGCTGCCGTCGCCACCGTCGGAGCGGCGGGTCTGGCAACGCCCGCGTCGGCAGCCACCCGCCGCAGTCTCAAGTTCGGCAGCAAGGGCAGCGACGTCAAGGCGCTCCAGGTCAAGCTCCGCGCGTGCGGCTACTGGCACGCGGGCAGCGACGGCCTCTACGGCACGACGACCGAGCAGGCCGTCATGGCCGTGCAGAAGGTCTACCGCCTCGATCGGGACGGCGTCGTCGGCCCGGCGACGTGGAAGGTCATCGACCGGCTGATCCGCCCGGGTGCCAAGACCAAGAGCGGCAACGTCTGCGAGATCAACCTCGAGAAGCAGACGATGATGTTCGTCGTCGGTGGCAAGGTGAAGTGGGTCTTCAACACGAGCACCGGCGCGGCGGGCTGGCGCACCCCCAAGGGGCGCTACACCTTCTTCCGCCAGATCAACGGCATGCGCAATGCTCCGCTCGGTCAGCTGTGGCGGCCGAAGTACTTCAACGGCGGCATTGCCATCCACGGTGCGAAGTCGATCCCCGGGTACGCGGCCTCGCACGGCTGCGCGCGGTTGTCGAATGCCGCGATCAACTACGTGTGGAGTGCCAACCTCGCGCCGATCGGCAGCAAGGTCTGGGTCTACTGATCCACAGGCACACGTGACGCAGGGGGCGAGCCGGGCTCGCCCCCTTCGTCATGCCCGGGCGTGGTCGAGGACACCCTGAGACTCCATGGCAGTGCCGCGGCGCCGCTGGGATACTGACCCGGATCCCGCAGAACCACGAGAGCAAAGGTGGACGCATGTCCCGACTGCAGACGACCGACGGACTGACCGAGGAGCAGGTCGACCTGCTGGGCCTGGTCAAGGAGTTCGTCGACGAGCAGATCATCCCGGTCGCGCAGGAGCTCGAGCACGCCGACGAGTACCCGCAGAAGATCGTCGACCAGATGAAGGAGATGGGGATCTTCGGCCTGATGATCCCCGAGGAGTTCGGTGGTCTCGGAGAGTCGCTGCTCACCTACGCGCTGTGCGTCGAGGAGATCGCGCGCGGCTGGATGCCGGTCTCCGGCATCATCAACACCCACTTCATCGTCGCCTACATGATCCTCAAGCACGGCACCGAGGAGCAGAAGCAGCACTACCTGCCGAAGATGGCCACGGGCGAGATCCGCGGCGCCTTCTCGATGAGCGAGCCGGGGCTCGGCTCCGACGTCGCCGGCATCAAGACCAAGGCCGTGCGCGACGGCGACAGCGACGACTGGACGATCAACGGTCAGAAGATGTGGCTGACCAACGGCGCCTCCGCCAACCTCGTCGCGGTGCTCGTCAAGACCGACCTCGGCCACGACAGCCCGCACAAGAACATGACGACCTTCCTCATCGACAAGACCGAGGGCTTCGGCGAGACCGCCCAGGGCGTCACCGTCCCGGGCAAGATCGACAAGATGGGTTACAAGGGCGTCGACACGACCGAGCTCGTCCTCGAGGGCCACAAGACGACGACCGCCCAGATCCTCGGCGGCGAGCCGGGCAAGGGCTTCTACCAGATGATGGACGGCGTCGAGGTCGGCCGCGTCAACGTCGCCGCCCGCGCCTGCGGCCTGGCGATGCGCGCCTTCGAGCTCGGTGTCTCCTACGCCCAGCAGCGCGAGACCTTCGGCAAGAAGATCGTCGACCACCAGGCCATCCTCTTCCGCATCGCTGACATGGCGAGCAAGGTCGAGGCCTCTCACCAGCTGATGGTCAAGGCCGCGCGCCTGAAGGACAAGGGCGAGCGCAACGACCTCGAGGCCGGCATCGCGAAGTACATGGCGGCCGAGTACTGCGCCGACGTGGTGAACCAGTCCTTCCGCATCCACGGTGGCTTCGGGTACTCCAAGGAGTACGAGATCGAGCGGATCTACCGCGAGGCCCCGATGCTGCTCATCGGTGAGGGCACCGCCGAGATCCAGAAGATGATCATCGGCAAGAGCATCCTCAAGGACTACAAGCTCAAGGGATGACGACGGGGTCGCTCCGTCGACGGGGGCTGGCCGTCAGGGTGACGGCCAGCCCCCGTCGTCATCACGCCCGGCATTTCGGGCCGCGGCGACGGGGTGGGAGACTGGACCCATGAGCACCCAGCCCCAGATGTCCGCCTTCCTCGAAAATCAGCTCGGGCTGGACTACCCGATGTCGCTGGGCACCCATGACTCCTACGCCGAGGCGCAGCGGGCGGTCGACTTCCTCGCCGACAAGGACTTCCCGGTGCAGGACGTCATGATCGTCGGCACCGACCTCAAGCAGGTCGAGCGGGTCCGGGGACGCCTCACGACCGGCAAGGTCGTCGTCGGCGGCCTGCTCTCGGGCATCTGGATCGGTGTCTTCGTCGGGCTGATCTTCGCGATGTTCGAAGGGAGCGACGGCCTCCTCCCGCGGATGCTCTCGACGATGGCCATGGGTGCCGTCTTCGGTGCCGTGTGGGCCTGGCTCGGGTACCGCTCGACGGGCGGGCGACGTGACTTCACGTCGATCAGCCAGGTCGTCGCCAGCCGCTACGAGGTGCTGTGCGAGCACAAGCACGTGCAGCGGGGGCGCGAGCTCATGGCCGAGCTCGACCCGATGCGTGCGGCGCAGGAGCAGCTGCGGCGCAACCAGGAGCAGGCGCGGGCGCAGTACGAGCGCGAGCAGCGTGGCGGTCCCAGCTCGGCCCAGTGACCCACTAGCGTCGTCGGTGTGAGCACCGAGCCCGCCCTGGCCGCCCTCGACGAGACCACCTTCGACTCCGTGCTGTGCGTCGTCGCCCACCCCGACGACATCGAGTACGGCACCGCAGCCGCCATCGCCAAGTGGACCGCCGCGGGCAAACGCGTGCGCTACTTCCTGCTGACCCGTGGTGAGGCGGGCATCGACACCATGGCCCCGGTCGACGCCGCGCCCGCCCGCGCCGACGAGGAACGCGCGAGCGCGGCCGTCGTCGGTGTCGAGGAGGTCGAGTTCGGCGACCACTCCGACGGGACCATCGAGTACGGCCTGACCCTGCGGCGCGACATCGCCTCGGCGATCCGTCGGGCCCGCCCCGACCTCGTGATCGGCACGACCTTCGCCGTCACCTTCCCCGGCGGGGTCCTCAACCAGGCCGACCACCGGGCCGTGGGCCTGGCCACCGTCGACGCGTGCGCCGACGCCGGCAACCGCTGGATCTTCCCCGAGCTCGTCGACGACGGCCTCGAGCCCTGGCACGTCCGGCTGCTCGCGGTCGGCGGCAGTCAGCGGCCCACGCACTTCGTCGACGTCACCGGCCACCTCGACGACGCGATCGAGTCGCTCGAGGAGCACCGGCTCTACAACGCCGCGCTGCCCGACGACTTCCCGGAGCCCGCGCAGCTGCTCGGCGGCATCCTCGGGGGCGGCGGTGAGGCCGTCGCGGACCCGGCCGTCGAGCACGCCCTGCTGCTCGAGGTCTTCCAGCGCTGAAGGCCGGGGCCACGCTCCCTTCGCGCTGGCCCGGACGCACGTATCGACTCCGGACGCGGTTATTGCTGCGTCCGGAGTCGATGTGTACGTCCTGATCGGGGCGAGCCCGCCCACCTGTGGATATCTGGCCGGGCGTCGACGGCGTCTGCGCGACGATCGCACGGTGGACCACGAGCTCAGGGAACGCGCGATGCGGCAGGGCGGTGTCTTCACGTGGCAGGACGTGCGGGCCTGTCTGCTGGGGGAGTCCGCGGTCAGGGCTGCGATCCGGCGAGGGCAGGTCGTCAGGGTGCGGCGCGATGCCTACGTCCTGGCTGACCTGTGGTACGGGGCCCGCCCCTCCGAGCGGCTCGCCCTGCGCACCCGGGCCGTGCTGCGTGCCCGACCGAGGGATGTCGCCAGCCACCAGAGCGCCCTGGCCTTGCACGGCCTGCCGATCTGGGGCGTGCCGCGGGACATCGTCGACGTCATGGCGGACGTGTCCCGCACCCGGACTGTGTCGGGACTGCGCGTGCACGCCGCTCCGGAGGGACTCGAGCCGGTGAACATCGGGGGGTTCCGGGCGGTGGGTATCGGCGAGGCAGTGGCCCAGGTCGCCGCGCGGCACGGGCCGGTGGCAGCACTCGTCCCGCTCGACCACGCGCTGCACGAGCGGATGTGCACGGTGTCGGGGGTCCGCGCCGCGGGTGACGCGCTGGCGCCCGGTGGGCTGGGTCGGGCCCGGTTCGACGCGGTGCTCGCCAGAGCCGACAGGGCATGTGAGTCCGTGGGCGAGACCCGTACGCGGGTGATCCTCGAGGATCTCGGCTACGCACCGGCCAGCCAGGTGCGGCTGCACGATGCCGAGGGGTTCATCGGTCGGGTGGACTTCCTCATCGACGATGCCGTGGTCGTGGAGTTCGACGGGATGGTCAAGTACGAGGGCGCGGACGGGCGCGAGGCGTTGGCCAAGGAGAAGCGCCGCGAGGAGCGGCTCACGGCCGCCGGGTGCGTCGTCATCCGGCTCGTGTGGTCGGACCTGGACCACCCGGAGCGGATCCGCGCGTTGGTCGAGTCGGCCCGACAGCGCGTCGCTCGGCGACGTTGACGCAGCAATCGACTCCGGACGCGGGTATTGCTGCGTCCGGAGTCGATATCTGCGTCCTCACAGCGAGCAGGGGGCGAAGGGGAGGCCCCGCACGTCGGGAGGTGGTGCCCCCTTCGCTCAGCGGGGGATGAGCACCGTGTAGTCGAGGTCGAGGACGACCTCGGGCAGGTATTTGCCGTCCTCGCCCTTGTAGGGGAAGTCCGCGCACGGGGTGTCCTTCGTGGCGACCGTGCGCAGGCGCAGCGCGCCGACGTCGGTGCGGCCGGGCAGCTCGATGCGCTCGAGGACCTCGGACCAGGCGTAGATCGTGTCGCCGGCGAAGGTCGGGTTGGCGTGCGCGCCGGCGTTGATCGCCGCGATGAGCTGGCCGTTGGCCAGGCCGTTGAAGGACAGGGCGCGCGCGAGGCTGATGATGTGGCCGCCGTAGATGAGGCGGCGCCCGATCTTCGCCTGCGACTGGGCGTGCTGGTTGAAGTGGACCTTCGCCGTGTTCTGGTAGAGCCGCGTGGCCAGCATGTGGTCCGACTCCTCGATCGTCATGCCGTCGACGTGGTCGATCCGCTCGCCGACCTCGTAGTCACCCCAGAGGAAGGGGGAGCCCGCGAGCTCGACGTCGTAGTCGCGGCCGGTGAGGTCGAAGGGGACGAGGAGGTCCTCTGCCGCAACGGCGCCCGGCAGGTCGGGGACGACCGTCTCGGGGGCGGGGGAGGCCGCGTCCTGCTTGTTGACCATGACCCAGCGGACGTAGTCGACGACCATCTCGCCGCGCTGGTTGACGCCCACGGAGTTGACGTAGACGACGCCGGTGCGGCCGTTGGAGTTCTCCTTCAGGCCGATGACGGTCGAGGTCGTCGTCACCGTGTCGCCGACGTGCAGCGGCGCCCCGAAGCGACCGCCTGCGTAGCCGAGGTTGGCCACGGCGTTGAGGCTGATGTCGGGCACCGACTTGCCGAAGACGAGGTGGAAGGCGAGCAGGGAGTCGACCGGCATCCGCTCGAAGCCCATCGCCTCGGCGAAGGTCGCCGCGCTCGTCGCCGCGAAGCGCGGGCCGTAGAGGCCGGTGTAGAGCGCGATGTCGCCCTCGGTCACCGTGCGCGGCGTCGCGTGCCGGATCTCCTGCCCGATCGAGAAGTCCTCGAAGTAGTTGCCGGGGACCGTCTTGGTCGACATGTGCGCGGGCCTTTCGGTGGGCGAAGGGGGTCGGGGCCATCTTCCCCCTTCGCCCCGGTGGTGGTCTGCCCGTCCGGCTGTTGACCCCGCCACACCTCCCGCTCCCTGCCCCTCGAGACGGCGCTGGCGCGCCTCCTCGGGACCCGGAGGTCGCCTCGCGGCATCTCCCCGCTCCCTGAGGAGGTCGCCCCGCGACCGTCTCGAAGGGAGACCCGTCACCGGCCGGCCATCTCAGGATCTCCCGGCCATCAGGACCAGGACCGCGGCCAGCTGGCTCAGCGGCTCTGGACGTCCGCGATCCAGGCCTCGACCTCGTCGGCGGTGTGCGGCCAGTCGCCGGAGAGGTTGCGGCAGCCGTCCTCGGTGACGACGACGTCGTCCTCGAGACGCACACCGATGCCGCGGAAGCGCTCGGGGACCTTGAGGTCGTCGGCCTTGAAGTACAGACCGGGCTCGACCGTGAGGACCATGCCCGGCTGCAGCTCGGCGTCCATGTACTCCTCACGGGTCGCGAGCGCGCAGTCGTGGACGTCGATACCGAGGTGGTGGCTCGTGCCGTGGACCATCCAGCGGCGGTGGTACTGGCCGTGGTCGGTGTCGAGGGTGTCCTCGACGGAGACACCTTCGGGCAGCAGCCCCCAGCCGTGGAGGTGCTCGGCGATGACGCGGATCGCGGCAGCGTGCACGTCGGAAAACTTGTTGCCCGGCTTGACCGCGGCGATGCCGGCGGCCTGCGCGGCGGCGACGGCCTCGTGGACCTCGCGCTGGGTGGGCGAGAAGGTGCCGCTCACCGGCAGCGTGCGGGTGATGTCGGCGGTGAAGAGGGAGTCGAGCTCCACCCCGGCATCGAGGAGGATGAGGTCCCCGTCCTTGACGTCACCATCGTTCTTGATCCAGTGCAGCGTGTTGGCGTGGTCGCCGGAGGCGCAGATCGAGTCGTAGCCGACGCCGTTGCCCTGGTGGCGGGCGTGCAGGCCGAAGGTGCCCTCGACCCAGCGCTCGCCGCGGCCGCGGTCGGGCAGCGTGGGCAGCTCGCGGATGACGGCCTCGAAGCCGACGCGCGTGGCGTCGACGGCCTGCTGCATCTGCTGCACCTCCCACGCGTCCTTGACCATCCGCAGGTGGGACAGGTCGTGGGCCAGCGCGGCATCGCCCTCGGCGAGCGTGTCGGTGTCGGCGCCGGCCTGGGCGCGCACCGTGTCCAGGCGGGCGGTGAGGTCGCGGTCTGCGTCGCGCACCAGGCGCACGGTGACCTGACCCGCGTCCTTGCCGACGGCGTCCTCGAGCTGGTCGACGTGCCGGCCGGTCAGGCCGAGCTCGGACTCGACGTCCTCGATCGAGGGGCGCGCACCGACCCAGAACTCGCCGTACCGGGCGTCGCCGAAGAACTCCTCGGAGTCGCGCGGGGCGAGCGGGCGGAAGTACAGGACGGCTTCGTGCCCGGCCTGCTCGCCCGGCGCGCCGAGCGGCTCCATGACGAGGACGGCGTCGGGTTCGCGGTCGGCGCCCAGCCCGGTGAGGTGGGCGAAGGCCGAGTGCGGGCGGAAGACGTAGTCGCAGTCGTTGCTGCGGACCTTGAGACCACCGGCGGGGACGACGAGGCGCTCGCCGTCGTGGGTGGCGGAGACCGCGGCGCGACGCTCGGCCGCGCGCTCGGCGGCCTCGGTGAGGGCGGGGCGATCGTCGGACCGGGGCGCCCAGTCCTCGGCGACGAAGGCGCGGAACTCGTCGGTCGTCGGTCGCTTGCGGTTGTCGGCCTGCTGCTGCTCCTCGCTCATCCGGCCATCGTCTCATCCCGGTGGTGACCGTCCTCACGTGCGCTTGAATGGCTCCATGATCGAGACTCCGCTCATCCGCATCGACCGTCACGACTCCGGCGTCGTCGAGGTCGTCCTCGACCGGCCCGAGGCGATGAATGCCGTCTCCACGCAGATGGCGACGGCGCTCACCGCGGCCGGTGCCGCGCTCGCGGACGACACCTCCGTGCGCGCGGTGGTGCTCACGTCGAGCCACGACAAGGCCTTCTGCGTCGGGGCGGACCTCAAGGAGCGCAACGGCCTGACCGACGAGCAGTTGCGAGCCCAGCGGCCGGGCAACCGGCTGGCCTACCGCGCGCTGCTCGACCTTCCGGTGCCGACGATCGCCGCGGTCGACGGCTACGCGATGGGCGGCGGCTGCGAGCTGGCCCTGGCGTGCGATCTCATCGTCGCCGGCCCGCGGGCGCTCTTCGCACTGCCCGAGGTCTCCGTGGGCGTCATCCCCGGTGGTGGCGGCACCCAGCTGATGACCCGACGCATCGGGTGGTCGCGGGCGGCGGACCTGATCTTCACCGCGCGCCGGATCGGTGGCGAGGAGGCCCTGCGGCTCGGCCTGGTCGACCGTTTCGTCGACGACGCGAAGGGGGAGTCCCTCGCCCTGGCGAGCACGATCGCCGAGCACTCGCCGGTCGGGGTGCGCAATGCCAAGGCCGCGATGCGCGACGGGATCGAGGTGGGCCTGGACGAGGGGCTCGACATCGAGGACGCCCGCTGGCACGACACCGCCTTCAGCCCCGACCGGGTGGAGGGCGTGCGCGCCTTCGCCGAGAAGCGCAGGCCCGTCTGGCCCGGCCTGGGCTGACCCCCTTCGCTGTCATTTCCCTAGGGAAATACGCACGGAGGCCGCATCTCCCTAGGGWAATRCSCACGGGGGCCGMATTTCCCTAGGGARATGCGCACGGGGGCCGCATTTCCCTAGGGAAATACGCACGGAGGCCGGGCGCGGCGGGAGGAAGGTCACCCGGCGGGCGGCGGACGGGCCTAAGGTGGTCATGTGATCGACCTGCACACCCACAGTTCCCGCAGCGACGGCACCGATGCGCCGGCCGAGCTGCTCCGGCAGGCGGTCGAAGGGGGCCTGACGACGCTGGCGATCACCGACCACGACACCACGGCGGGCTGGGAGGAAGCCGCCGAGGCGGCCGCCCGCCACGGCGTGGCGCTCGTGCGTGGCGCCGAGCTGTCGACCCGGCACCGGGGCCGGTCGGTGCACCTGCTCGCCTACCTCTTCGACCCCGCTGACCAGGCCCTCGCCGAGGAGATGCGGCGGATGCGCGAGGACCGGGTCCCCCGCCTTCGTCGCATCGTCGAGCACATGGCCGAGGACGGCTTCGCCGTGACCTGGGAGGACGTGCTCGCCCAGGTCGAGGAGGGGGCCGCGCTCGGCCGCCCCCACCTGGCCGACGCCCTCGTCGCCAACGGTCTCGCGGTCGATCGCAACGAGGTCTTTACCCGCTGGCTGCACAACGGGTCCGCCTACTACGAGCCGCACTACGCGGTCGACACGACCGAGGCGGTGCGCCTCGTGCGGACCGCCGGAGGGGTGCCGGTCGTGGCCCACCCCTTCGCGACGCAGCGCCAGCGTGCCCTGGACGCCGACGACGTCGCCCAGCTCGTCGACGCCGGGCTCGTCGGCATCGAGGTCGACCACCGTGACCACGACGACGACGGGCGAGCCTTCGCCCGGCAGCTTGCGGCCCGGCACGACCTCGTGCCGACGGGCAGCAGCGACTTCCACGGCGACGGCAAGACCAACCGGCTCGGAGAAAACACGACGTCACCGGAGTCCCTCGAGCGCATCGAGGCCGTCGCCGCGGGCATCACACCCGTCCTGCGCTGAGCCGACGCCGCATCGACGCCCGCGGAGTGCGAGGATGACCGCAGCATCCAGCAGCGGCACGGGAGGGCGCACGGTGGCACGAGCGAAGAAGGCGGCGATCATCGCCGTCGCAAACCAGAAGGGTGGCGTCGCCAAGACGACGTCGGTGGCCTCGATCGGTGCCGCGATGGCCGAGCTCGGCAAGCGCGTGCTCCTCGTCGACCTTGACCCGCAGGCGAGCCTGACCTTCAGTCTCGGGATCGATCCCGACCTCGTCGAGCTGTCGGTGCACGAGGTCGTCCTCGGCCAGGCGGAGATCGCCGACGCGATCCTCGAGGCGAGCGAAGGGGTCGACCTGCTGCCCTCGACGATCGAGCTCGCCGGCGCCGAGGCCCAGCTGCTCACCCGCCCCGGGCGCGAGTTCGTCCTCCAGTCGGCCCTCGAGGAGATCCGCGAGGACTACGACGTCATCCTCCTCGACTGCAGCCCGAGCCTCGGCGTGCTCACCCTCGGTGCCCTCACGGCCGCGACCGGCCTGATCATCCCGATGCAGGCCGAGATGCTCAGCCACCGCGGCGTCGGTCAGCTGCTCGACACGGTCCGGGACGTCAAGAAGCTGCTCAACAAGAAGCTCAAGACCATCGGCATCCTGCCGACGATGTACGACGGCCGCTCCAACCACGCGCGCGAGGTCCTCGACGACCTCGGCACCCGCTACAAGCTGCCGGTGCTCTCGCCGCCGATCCCGCGGACGGTGCGTTTCGCGGAGGCGCCCGCCGCCGGACGCTCGATCCTCGACACCGCCCGCTCCAGCAAGGGCGCTCAGGCCTACCGCGAGGTCACCGAGGCGATCCTCGCCGCGATCTGAGGGGTCCCCCCTTCGCGCGGAGCGAAGGGGGGAGAGCCTCAGCTCTCGCCGCCGCCCTGGGTCTGCGACTGGCCACCGCGGGTGCGACGACGGTTGCGGTTGCGGCGACGGGGCCGGTCACCGTCCCCCTTCGCCTCGCCCTGACCGCCGGCGCGCTCGCCGCCACGGCCACCGCCGGTGCCACGGCCGCCACCGTTGCCGCCGCGCCCACCACCGGAGCGCCGGCCACCGGACTTGCCGGTCTCGCCGAGGTCCTCGATGCGCTCGGCGTCCAGGCCCTCGCGGGTGCGCTGCGCGCGGGGGAGGCGCCCCTTGGTGCCCTCGGGGATGTCGAGGTCGGTGTAGAGGTGCGGGCTGGAGGAGTAGGTCTCGACCGCCTCGGGGATGCCGAGGTCGAGCTGACGGTTGATGACCGCCCACTTCGTCTCGTCGTCCCAGTCGACGAAGGTCACGGCGACACCCGTGTTGCCCGCGCGGCCGGTGCGGCCGATGCGGTGGACGTAGGTCTTCTCGTCGTCGGGGCACTGGTAGTTGACGACGTGCGTCACGTTGGTGACGTCGATGCCGCGGGCGGCGACGTCGGTGGCGACGAGGACGTCGACCTTGCCGTTGCGGAAGGCGCGCAGCGCCTGCTCGCGGGCACCCTGCCCGAGGTCACCGTGGATCGACGCTGCGGCGAAACCGCGCTCGGTGAGCTCGTCGGCGACCTTGGCCGCGGTGCGCTTGGTGCGGGAGAAGATGATCGTCAGCCCGCGGTCCTTGGCCTGGAGGATCCGCGAGAGCATCTCGACCTTGTCCATCGCGTGCGCGCGGTAGACGAACTGCTCGATCGCCTTGACGGTGTGGCTGTCACCCTCGCCGTCCTCGCTCATCGCGCGGATGTGGGTCGGCTGCGTCATGTAGCGGCGGGCCAGGGCGACGATCGCGCCGGGCATGGTCGCGGAGAAGAGCATCGTGTGGCGGGCCGGGGAGGTCATCGCCATGATCTTCTCGACATCGGGCAGGAAGCCGAGGTCGAGCATCTCGTCGGCCTCGTCGAGGACGACGGTCTTGGTCGCCGACAGGTCGAGGTGACCCTGCTGCGCCAGGTCGATGAGTCGACCGGGGGTGCCGACGACGACGTGGACGCCCTGCTTGAGCGCCTCGATCTGGGGCTCGTAGGCCCGGCCGCCGTAGACGGTGAGCACCTTGATCCCCAGGCGCTTGCCGGCGCGCTCGAGATCGGCGGCGACCTGGCTCGCGAGCTCGCGGGTCGGGGCGACGGCGAGGGCCTGCGGGCGGGGGTCGTCGGACTCGAGGTCGATCCGGTTGAGCATCGGGACGCCGAAGCCGAGCGTCTTGCCCGTGCCCGTCTTGGCCTGGCCGATGATGTCATGCCCACCGAGCGCGACCGGCAGCGTCATCGCCTGGATGGGGAAGGGGTGGATGATGCCGGCGTCGGCCAGGGCGGCGACGATCTCGGGGTGGACGTCGAAGTCGCCGAAGGTCTGCTCCGCGGCCTCGGGCGCGGTGCCCTCGATGTCGGGCGTGGCCTGGACGGCCTCGCGCTCGGCGGCGTCGAGCGGGCTCGTGGGCGTGGTGGTCTCGGACATGCAGTCTCTCGATCAGCGTGGGACGGCGTGGTCGCCGTGGGTGGCACGGGCCGATCGGAGGTCTGCAGTGCGGTCCGCCACGAAGGGGGGCGACCGCGGCCGGACGTCTCGTCCGGTCATGGAGTGGATGCCGACCGGGCACCGCTGGTCGTCGTCATGCTACCCGCCACCCCATGCCCCGGCCGAAACGACGACGGTCGGCACTAGGCTGGCGCGCATGAGCGAGCAGGCACCCCCTTCGTCCCCCGACGGTCTCGGCGAGCGTGAGCGAGAGGGCACGGTCGAGCTCCTCGGCGCCATCGCCTACGGGACGATCTCCGGCTTCACCCGGATGGCGGCCGACTCCGAGATGGCACGCGACCTGCGCCTGAAGCGGGCGCTCGCGGGGATGGCCGTCAAGGAGTTCACCAACCACGAGCTCATCAGCGAGCGGATCGTGCAGCTCGGCGAGGACCCGGTGGCCGCGATGGCGCCCTTCGAGGACGCCTTCGAGTCGTACCACGCCCGCACCCGGCCGCGGAACCTGCTCGAGGGCATGGTCAAGGCCTACATCGGGGACGGGATCGCCAACGACTTCTTCGTCGAGATCGCCCGCTACGTCGACCCCGCCTCGCGCGAGGTGGTCCAGCGGGCGAGCAGCGACGGCAAGGCGGTCGACACGATCGTCTCGGCGGTGCGCGCCGGCATCCGCGAGGACCCCCGTCGCGGCGGCCCGCTGGCCCTGTGGGGCCGCCGTCTCATGGGTGAGGCACTGACCCAGGGGCAGGTCGTCGCGGCGCAGCGCGAGGCGCTCAGCGAGCTCGTCCTCGGCCTGAGCCACGACCGCCCCGGTGCCACCCTCGAGGAGGTCGGCCAGCTCATGCAGCGGCTCACCGACCGCCACGAGCTGCGGATGGGCAGGCTGGGCCTGGCGGCCTGACCAACCCCGTGCACGACGAAGGGGGCCCCGCCGGCTGGCGGGGCCCCCTTCGTCGTGGTGCGAGATCAGACCTGCTTGCGGCCCATGATCATGCCGTAGAGCACGATGAGGACGGCCGCGGCGATCACACCGACGATCACGGCGACGAAGCTGAAGTCGGTCTTCGTGCCGTTGACGATGATCGAGCCGGCCAGTGCACCCAGGACACCCAGGACGACGGTGACCAGTGTCGAGATGTTCTGCTTGCCCGGCAGGACCAAGCGGGCCAGGGCGCCGATGATGGCGCCGACGATGACGGTGACGATGATGGTCCACACAGTCGTTCACTCCTTCTGCGTCCGACAGGGGTGAGCGGACGCGCTCTGGTTAGCCCGTGCGGGCTCCGTGCCCAACATATACGCATGTGGCCCGTGTGACGACTCTCAGGAAGTCACGATCTGACGACTGTCATTGTCACGTCGTGACGACGACCGGGGATCAGGCGCCGAAGCCGACCCGACCGCGAGACGGCTCGCCCACCTCGACGTAGCCGAGGGCGCCGGCGGGGACCATGACGCGACGACCCTTGTCGTCGGTGAGCACCAGCGGCCCGCCGTCGAGGGCCGACCGCACGGCCGCCTCGATGTCGGCCTCGGAGCCGGTCGCCTCGATGACGACCTCGCGGGCCACGTTCTGGATACCGATCTTGACCTCCACGGTCACTCCTTCGCTGTCGGTGCGTGCAGTCACTCTCATCGTGTCAGCCAGCCTGCGGGCTGTCGGTGCCGGGGTCGACGGGCGCGCCCATGCGGTTGACGGGGAAGGAGCCGAGCCCGCGCCACGCGAGGTGGCCGGCGGCCTGCGCCGCGACCTCCTTGGGGAAGTGGGCGCCGTGCGCGAGCCAGGTGCGGGCCATGACCTGGGCCGCACCGGCCAACGCGAGGCCGAGCATCTCGGCCAGCTCCATGGGCAGCGGCGTGTCCTGGATGATCCGCTGCGCCATCGCCTCGCCGAGCTGGGCCTCGAGCGCGTCGATGCGGTGCCTCACCTGCGGCTCGTTGGTCAGGTCCGACTCGTAGATGAGGCGGAAGGCCCCACCCTCGTCCGCGACGAACTCGAAGAAGGCGAGCACGGTCGCGTAGACCCGCTCCTCGTGGTCGTCGCTCGAGTTGAGCGCCTCGAGCACGAGCCCCTCGAGGTGGTCGCACTGGTTGTCCAGGAGCGCGAGGTAGAGCTCGAGCTTGCCCGGGAAGTGCTGGTACAGCACCGGCTTGGAGACCCCTGCCTCCTCGGCGATGTCCTCCATCGCGGCCGAGTGGTAGCCCTTGGAGACGAAGATGGTCAGCGCCGCCTCGAGCAGCTGGGCGCGTCGTTGGGCACGCGGCATCCGCTGGACGCGGGTACCGGACGTGGTCGAGCTCATGCAGTCCTCCGGGAGTCGTCCCACCGTGTGGTGGGTCACACGATCCTACCTGTGGGTAGCGACAGCCGGGCGACGGTCCGGGTGGTGGGGCCGGCTGTCGGGGTCGGGTGGTGGGATGGGGACGTGACCGACCACCTGCCCCGAGTGCTCCTGCGCCCCTCGACCCTGCCGGGGTCGCAGGCGCCCGACCTCGACGCCGACCAGGCGGCCGCGGTCGCCGCCCGCGCAGACGTCGTGCGCGTGCTCGGCGGGCCGGGCACGGGCAAGACGACGGTGGCCGTGGCCGCGGTGCTCGACCGGGTCGCGCAGGGCGCGGGCGGGCCGGGGGAGGTGCTGCTCGTCGCCGCGACGCGGCTCTCGGCAGCCGCGGCCCGCGACGCCGTCACCGCGGGGCTGACCGGCGCGACGACCGAGCCGATGGCCCGCACGATGCAGTCGCTCGGCTTCGCGGTGCTGCGGCAGCACGCGGCGCTCCAGGGCCTGCCCGCCCCGCGCCTGCTCTCCGGCGCGGAGCAGGACCTCGTGCTCGGCGAGCTGCTCGCCGGGCACCGCGAGAGCGGCTCCGGTCCGCGGTGGCCCGACGACCTCGCCGACGCGCTGACGACGCGCGGTTTCCGCGAAGAGCTGCGCGACCTGCTCATGCGCGCCATCGAGCACGGCGTCTCGCCGGACGACCTCGAGGCGCTGGGTCGCGAGCACGGCCGACCCGAGTGGGTCGCGGCGGCGCAGGTCGCCCGCGAGTACGACGAGGTGACCGCCCTCTCGCGCCCGGGAGCCTTCGACCCGGCCTGGGTGCTCACCGCGGCCGCCGAGCTGCTCGAGGACGATCCCGACGCCCGGGAGCGCGTGCGCGCCGGGCTGCGGTCGGTCGTCGTCGACGACGCCCACGAGCTGACCGCCCCCGGCGCGCGGCTGCTGCGCGCGCTCACCGGTCAGGGGCTCGACCTCGTGCTCGTCGGTGACCCCGACGCGACGGTCCAGGGCTTCCGCGGGGCCGACCCGCACCACCTTGTCGACGACTGGCCCGGACGCGCGACGACCACCCACGTGCTCGGTCAGGGCCACCGCCTGCCCGAGCGGGTCCACGCTGCCGCAGCGCGCGTGGTCCCCAAGATCGCTGCGCTCGGCGGCGGGCGCCAGCGCGGGGCGAGCCCGGCGGCACCCGGGGGAGAGGTCGAGGCCCACGTGCTCCACTCGAGCGCGCAGGAGGCGGCCTTCGTCGCGCACCGGCTGCGGGAGGCGCACCTGCTGCGCGGGGTCCCGTGGCACCGGATGGCCGTCGTCGTGCGGGGCGCCGCGCGGCAGTCCACGCTGCGCCGGGTGCTCGCGGCCCGGGGTGTGCCGGTGCTCGGCGACGCCCACCGCGTGCCGGTGCGCGACGAGCCGAGCGCGCGCCCGCTGCTCCACCTGCTCGGGATCTGCGTCGAGCTCGCCCGGGGGCAGCTGGAGTCGGTGCCCGCGGCCGACGTGGTCGACCTGCTCGCGAGCCCGCTCGTCGCGGCCGACACGGTCGCCGTGCGCCGGCTGCGCCGCACGCTGCGGCAGGAGGAGCTGGCCGCAGGTGGCTCGCGGACGAGCGATGACCTGCTCGGTGAGCTCGTCCTCGACCCCGACCGCCTCGCCCACCTCGGCGACGACGCGGAGCCCTTGCACCGCCTCGCCCGTGTCCTCGCGGCGGGGCGCGCGGCCGCGGTCACCTCGGACGACGGACCCGGATGGGCGAAGGGGGTGAGCGCCGAGCTCGTCCTGTGGGAGCTGTGGCAGGCCGCCGGCGTCGCCGATGCCTGGCGAGCCACCGCGCTCGCCGGCGGTGCGGCCGGTGCCCGCGCCGACCGGGCGCTCGACGCCGTCGTCGCGCTCTTCGATGCTGCGGCGGCGCACCAGGACGCGCTCCCCGGGTCGGGCCCCGACGCCTTCCTCGACGCCGTCGCCGGCCAAGCCGTCGCCGCCGACTCGCTCGCGGCCCGCAGCCCCGACCCCGACGCCGTCGCGCTCGTCACTCCGCAGACCGCGGCCGGCAACGAGTGGCACACGGTCGTCGTCGCCGGGGTGCAGGAGGGGGTGTGGCCCGACCTGCGGCTGCGCGGGTCCCTGCTCGGCTCGGAGCGCCTCGTCGACGTCGTCACCGGGCGTGACCGCACCGGCGCGGGCGCCGCGGCGGCGGTCCGGCACGACGAGACCCGCCTCTTCCACGTCGCGCTGACGCGGGCGAGCCACCACGTGGTCGTCACCGCGGTGGCCGCGGAGGACGAGCAGCCCTCCGTCTACCTCGACCTCGTCGACCCGCCGGACGAGGAGGGCGCGCGCCGTGAGCCGACCGACGTGCCCGCTCCCCTCGACCTCACCGGCCTCGTCGCGGTGCTGCGGCAGCGACTGGCCCACAAGGAGCCCGAGATCGTCGCCCGCGCCGTCGCGCGGCTGTCCCACCTGGCGGCAGTCGGGGTACCGGGGGCCTCGCCGGCGACCTGGTGGGCGCTGCGCGACCTCAGTGACACCCGCGCGCTGCGCGGACCCGAGGACCCGGCGCGGGTCAGCCCCTCCAAGGTCGCGCAGTTCGGCGAGTGCTCGCTGCGCTGGCTGCTGCAGTCCGCCGGCGGTGACGGGCCGAGCAGCGTCTCGCAGGAGGTTGGCTCCCTCGTCCACGACATCGCCCACGAGCTCGGCGACGCCGGCGAGGAGGCTTTCGTCGAGGAGCTGCAGCGGCGCTGGCCCGAGCTCGGCATGGCACCCGGCTGGGTGACGGACCAGAAGCTCGAGCGGGCGCGCGCAATGGTGCACTGGCTCGACGAGTACCACCGGAGGGCGAGCGTCGAGGGCTGGCGGCCCGTCGCCACGGAGACACGCTTCAGGGTCGAGCTCGGGCGGGCGGTGCTCAGCGGCAGCGTCGACCGGCTCGAGGCCGACGCCGAGGGTCGGCTGCGGGTCATCGACTACAAGACCGGGGCTTCGGCGCCCACGGCCGCCGACCTGCTGGAGCACCCCCAGCTGGGGTCGTACCAGGTGGCGATCGCGGAGGGCGGCTTCGCCGAGCACGGCCGCGACGGCGCCGGAGCGGCCCTCGTCCACCTCGGCCGGGCCCGCACGGGGCGCAATGCGGTGCAGGAGCAGCCCCCGATCGGCGAAGGGGACGACCCCCGCCACTTCCACGACCTCATCACCGACACGGCCGAGGGGATGGCCGCGGCGACCTTCGTCGCCTCGCCCGAGGACAACCGGTGCCGCATCTGCCCGGTCCGCTCGTCCTGCCCCGCCCACGAGGAAGGAGGGCGGCTGCGATGACCACCCCGCCCCGCATCAGTGCCGTCGAGCTCTCTCGCGCCCTCGGCCAGGAGCACCCGCCGACCGACGAGCAGCGCGAGATCATCGAGGCTCCGCTGGAGCCGCTGCTCGTCGTCGCCGGGGCCGGCTCGGGCAAGACCGAGACGATGACCGCGCGCGTCGTCTGGCTCGTCGCCAACCACCTCGTCGCCCCCGAGCAGGTGCTCGGCCTGACCTTCACCCGCAAGGCGGCGGGCGAGCTCGCCGAGCGCGTCGGCCGCCGCCTGGCGACGCTCGAGTCGGCCGGGCTGTGGTCGCCGCCGCAGGAGAGCGAGGCCGACGGCCTCGGGGGTGCCCCGACGATCTCGACCTACCACGCCTACGCCGGGCGGCTCGTCCGCGAGGGCGCGCTGCGGCTGGGCTACGAAAAGGACTCCCGGTTGCTCTCGGAGGCTGCGACCTGGCAGCTCGCGCACGAGGTCGTCGTCGCGTGGGACGGTCCGATGGCCGACATCGACAAGACCGAGTCGACGGTGACCAATGCCGTGGTGTCGCTCGCCGGTGAGCTCGCGGAGCACCTGCTGACCCCGGCGGACGTCGACGACTTCGCCGGCCGCACGCTCGGGTACCTCGCGACGGTCGGCGCGACGGGCAAGGGCTTCACCAAGGACTTCACCGGCAAGGTCATCACGCCGATGGAGCAGCAGCGGCTCGTCCTGCCGATCGTCGAGCGCTACCGCGAGATCAAGCGGGAGCGCTCGGTCATGGACTTCTCCGACCAGATGGCCCTGGCGGCAGCGCTGGCCACCCGCTTCCCCGACATCGGGAGCGCCGAGCGCGAGCGCTTCCGCGTCGTGCTCCTCGACGAGTTCCAGGACACTTCCGAGGCCCAGCTCGTGCTCATGCGCGAGCTCTTCGCCCCGCAGGGGCAGGCCCCCGCTGCCGTCACCGCCGTCGGCGACCCGCACCAGTCGATCTACGCCTGGCGGGGTGCCAGCTCGACGACCCTGGCGACCTTCCCGCAGGCCTTCGCCACCGAAGGGGAGGCCGCTCCCGTCAAGCACCTGTCGACGAGCTGGCGCAACGACGAGTCGATCCTCGCCGTCGCCAATGCCGTCGCCGGGCCCCTCGGGGCGGTGACGGGGGTGCCGGTGACCCCCCTTCGTGCTCGGCCGGGGGCCGGCCGCGGGCAGGTGCAGGCGCTGCGGGTCGAGACCGCGCACGACGAGGCGGCGCAGATCGCCGACTGGATCGCCGCACGACGTGGCGACGGGCGGCGCACGGCGGCGGTGCTGTGTCGCAAGCGCAGCCAGTTCACCCTCGTCGCGGAGGCGCTCGCCGCCCGCAACATCCCGCACGAGGTCGTCGGTCTGGGTGGGCTGCTCCTCACGCCGGAGGTCGCCGATGTCATCTCGCTGCTCACCGTCGTGCAGGACCCCGCTCGCGGCGACCGGCTCATGCGGCTGCTCACCGGCCCGCCCGGTCTGCTCGGGCCGGCGGACCTCGACGGGCTCGGGGCCTGGGCGCGTCACCTCGCGCGGCAGGCGCGAGCCGAGCTCGGCGACGACGCCGCCCCGCCGGGGCCCGACGACGCGGTGACGATCATCGACGCCCTCGACCGGCTGCCCGAGCCGGGGTGGCGCGGTGATGACGGCCAGAGCATCTCCGAGACGGCGCTGCGGAGGCTGCAGCACATCGCGGGCATGGTCGCCCGCCTGCGTCGGCAGGCGGGGATGCCGCTGCCCGACCTCGTCGGCGAGGCCGAGCGCGAGCTCGGGGTCGACATCGAGGTCCTCGCACGACCGGACTGGTCACCGGGGGCGGCGCGGGCGCACCTCGACGCCTTCGCGGACGTGGCGGCGCAGTTCGCCGCGAGCGCCGACCGACCGACGCTCGGTGGCTTCATCGACTGGATCGAGGCTGCGGTGCAGCAGGAGCGCGGGCTGGAGAAGCCGGTCGTCGAGCCGACCAAGGCGGCCGTCCAGATCCTCACCTGCCACGCGGCGAAGGGGCTCGAGTGGGACGTCGTCGCCGTGCCGGGGCTCTCCGAGGGCGTCTTCCCCACGCACCTGTCGCGCTCGACCTTCAAGGACGGGCGGTGGAGCGTCGGGCAGGTCAACGACTCGGGCTGGATCACCGGGCTCGACGGGGTGCCCTTCCCGCTCCGCGGGGACCGCGCGGGTCTGCCGCAGCTCGACCTCTCGCTCGGGGAGGTCAAGCCGCTGCAGGACGAACTCAAGCGGTACCGGGCGGCCAACGGCGACCACGGCCTGCTCGAGGAGCGCCGGCTGGCCTACGTCGCCTTCACCCGGGCCCGCAGCCAGCTGCTGCTCGGCTCGTGGGTATGGGGGGCGACGGGGCAGCAGCCGCGTGTGCCCTCACGCTTCCTCGACGAGGCGCGGGAGGCCGGGCCCGTCGAAGTGCTCGACTGGGCCGACATGCCCGAGACCGCCGAGGCGACCAACCCGGCGCTGGCCGTCGAGCGCCAGGTCGTGTGGCCCGCTGGTGACCCTGCACCCGGGCGGCCGGGGCTCGAGGCCGCAGCGGCGAGGATGGAGCTGAGTGGCGCGGGTGACCTCGAGGTGGACGAGCCGGGGCAGGACGAGCTCGACGACATGATGCGGGTGCTGCTCGCCGAGCGGGAGGCCCGGCGCCGGGCGCGTGAGGCCGACGTGGGCGTCGAGCTGCCGGCGCACCTGTCGACCTCGCAGCTGGTCTCGCTGGCCCGTGACGCGTCGGCCTTCGCGCTCGACCTGCGCCGCCCCATGCCACAGCCGCCGCAGGTCGCGGGGCGCCGGGGCACGACCTTCCACGCATGGGTCGAGGAGCACTACGCCCGCGCCGGCCTCGTCGACATCCTCGAGCTGCCCGGCAGCGCCGACGAGTCGCTCGGGGACGCCGACCTGACCGCGATGCAGGAGCACTTCCTCGCGAGCGAGTGGGCTGACCGGGTGCCGGTCGAGGTCGAGCTCTCGCTCGAGATCGTGCTCGGCGGCCACGCGATCCGCGGTCGGGTCGACGCGGTCTTCGCCGATGACGACGGCGGGGTGACGGTCGTCGACTGGAAGACCGGGCGTCCGCCCCGTGGGGGAGAGGGCGCCGTGCGGGCCGTGCAGCTGTCCGCCTACCGCATCGCCTACGCCCGGTGGCGGGGGGTCGACCCGCAGCGGGTGCGAGGAGCCTTCTTCCACGCCGCGACCGGCGATACCATCCGCCCGCGCCTGCTCGACCAGCACGAACTCGTGACGCTGCTCGGGGAGGTCGTCGCCTGACGCGCCGGCCGCGCCGGCGGGGCCCACAGGCCGCGCCGGTGACGCCGGTCAGCCGCGCGGCGAGGGCGGGACGACGTCGTCGCCGTCGTCACCGACGAGCGGGGTGATCTCCGCGGTCTCGTGGTCGCTCGGGGGACCGAGCCGGACCTGCGTGCGCGGGCGCTCGGGGGTGGCTGCGCCGGGCGCCTCGGTCGGCGCGCCGGAGGTGCGGTCCTCGGGGCCGGCGTCGGAGTCGGCACCGGGCTGACTGGCGGTGGGCTCGATCGTGGAGTCGGTGCCGGCCTGTGTCGGGGTGGCTGGGGTCGGCTCGCCGACGTGCTCGATCTCGACGGCCTCGTCCGACTCGGCAGCGTCGGGCTCCAGCTCGCCGTGCGGGGTGTCCTCGGACTGGCTCGCGTCCGGCTCGGTCGGGTCCGCCTCGGCCGCGTCCGGCTGGCTTGCGTCCGGCTCGGTCGGGTCCTGCGCGGTCGGGTCCTGCTCGGACGCCTCGGCCTGTGCCGCCTCGGCCGTACCGCTCTGCTCGGACCCCTCGGTCGTCTCCTGCGCGGCGGGGGCGTCGTCCCCCGTGGTCTCCTCGTCGGCGGCCGACCCTGCCGCAGCGCCACCGACCGGTGCGGGAGCCAGGTCCTCCTCGTCGGCGAGCCGGTCGTCGAGGCGACGCAGCTGCCGGGCGAGGTCCTCGGCGGCCTCGTCGTCGCCGGCGGCCACGGCCGTCATCATCGAGCGCACGAGCGACATCTCGTGCACGAGTCGGGCCCGCCGGTGCAGGTGACGGTCCGGGCGGTCGGCACGGGCGTGGGCGTAGGCCTCCATGACCGTGTCGAGGGCCTCGGGGTGCAGCTCGTCGACGAGCGCGGCGAGGTCGTCGGCCGGGTCGGCGACCTGGGCCGACTCCCAACCGAGGAAGCCCTTGATCTCCGGCTCCTCGCCGTCGTCCGGGGTCGCGAGGACGGTGCCCCTGGCGATCGCCCCGTGCGTCGGTGTCGTCGTGAAACGCCACAGCGACAGGTCCTCGAGGGTGCGCTCCCAGCGGGTGAGCAGACCCGTGGGCACGCGCCCCATCGCGGCGGCCCGGTCGAGCTCGGCGAGGCGACGCGTCCGGTAGGCCTCCGCCTCGTAGACCGGCACCCCGGCCTCCTCGAAGATGCGTCGGTCGAGGTTGTGCAGCTGGGCGAGGGCGCGCCCCAGACCGGAGGCGAGCGCGGAGCCCGGGGCGATCGAGGCCAGCTCGACCCGACGGCCGGTGAGGTAGGCGCTGACGGCGGCGCGGCCCCCTTCGGGCAGCGGGACCCAGCCCTTGACGGCCGGGACGGGCATGGTCAGGCGACGGCTCAGCAGGGCCAGCAGCGCGGCCGACTGCTCGAGGCCGGCGGAGGCCGCGGGCGTGCGCGGGCAGCGGATGACCCAGCGGCGGTGCTCGTGGTCCTGGACGAAGGCGACGTCGTAGGGACGCGCGGGTCCGGTCCCGACGACCCCCTCGACGGAGGTCGGGTCGAGGCCGGGCACGGCAGCGCTGGCCAGGGCGGCGAGAGTCAGCGGTCCACGAGAGGTCACCCGCCCACCGTACGAGGCGCGGGCCGCCGAACTGGGGAGCAACGCCCTTCGCCGACCGATCCAGCCCGGTCCCGCGGACCTCCCTAGGGTGGGGAGCGTGGACCACGACCCGATGCACGACCTGCCCATGACCGCCTCCGCCATCGACCGGGACGGTCCCGCGCGCAGCGAGCCGGGGCTGCTCGAGACCCTGCTCGCCGACCCCGCCACCCGCGTGCTCGACCTGGTCGGCGACCGCGCGGCCCTCGAGCCCGACCGCACCCTCGCGCTGCGGGCGCCCCGGCCCGGCGACGCCGACGGCCTCCTGCTCTACCTCGGCCGGCTCGACGGCACCGCGCACCTCGCCGTCTGCCGCCCCACCCCGCCCGGGACACCCGTGCCGCGCGAAGAACGTCTCGACGCCGCCCCCTTCGCCAGCCTCCGCGAGGTCGCCGCCGACCTGCCCGCGGCGCAGGCCACCCTCTTCGCCACCGCGCTCGGCCTGGCCAACTGGCACGTGCGCCACCCGCGCTGCCCCCGCTGCGGCGAGCCGACCGACGTCGCCCAGGCGGGCTGGGTGCGACGCTGCCCGCACGACGGCGCTGAGCAGTACCCGCGGACCGACCCTGCGGTCATCATGGCCGTCACCGACGACCGCGACCGCCTGCTCCTCGCCCGCAACGTCGGTTGGCCCGAAGGGCGCTTCTCGGTCCTCGCCGGGTTCCTCGAGCCCGGCGAGACGATCGCCGGTGCCGTCGCCCGCGAGGTCGGCGAAGAGGTGGGGGTGTCGGTGACCGACGTGCGCTTCGTCGCCGACCAGCCGTGGCCCTTCCCCGCCTCGCTCATGCTCGGCTGCACCGCTCGCGCCACGACGACCGAGCTGACCTGTCAGCCCGACGAGATCGCCGAGGCGCGCTGGTTCACCCGCGAGGACTTCCGCCGCGAGCTGCTCGACGGCTACGTGCGCGCGGCGGGGCGCCTGTCGATCTCGGGCCGCCTCATCGAGGGCTGGCTCGGGCAGCGGTTGGACGAGGTGTCGGGGGAGGGTGAGAGGCTGCCCGGGTGATCGACGTGACCGGCCCGCAGTCCGCGGACGACATCCTCGACGCTCTGGACCCCGAGCAGCGCGAGGTCGCCGCCAACCCCAGCGGACCGATGGTCGTGCTCGCCGGTGCCGGCACCGGCAAGACCCGCGCGATCACCCACCGCATCGCCTACGGGGTGCGCTCGGGCGCCTACCAGCCGCAGCGGGTGCTGGCGGTGACCTTCACCGCCCGCGCGGCCGGCGAGATGCGCACCCGGCTGCGTGACCTGGGGGTCGTCGGGGTGCAGGCGCGGACCTTCCACGCGGCCGCGCTGCGACAGCTGCACTACTTCTGGCCGCAGGCCATCGGCGGTGCCGCGCCCGAGGTCATGGCGCAGAAGATCCCCGCCGTCGCCGAGGCCGCCTCCCGCATGGGCATGCGACTCGACCGATCCGAGCTGCGTGACGTCGCCTCCGAGATCGAGTGGTCCAAGGTCTCGCTCCTCACCCCCGAGACCTATGCCGCGGCCGCCCGGCGGGCCCGCCGCGAGCCGCCCGGCATGGACCACACCGCGATGGCCCGGCTCATCTCGACCTACGAGGACGTCAAGGGCGAGCGGGGGGTCATCGACTTCGAGGACGTCCTGCTGCTCACCGTCGGCATCCTCGAGGAGCGCGAGGACATCGCCCGCACGGTGCGCGACCAGTACCGGCACTTCGTCGTCGACGAGTACCAGGACGTCAACGCGCTCCAGCAGCGCCTGCTCGACCTGTGGCTCGGTGGGCGCGGCGACATCTGCGTCGTGGGCGACCCCGCCCAGACGATCTACTCCTTCACGGGCGCCACCCCCGAGCACCTGCTGAGCTTCACCCGCCACCACCCGGGGGCGAGCACGGTGCGCCTCGTGCGCAACTACCGCTCCACCCCGCCGGTCCTCGCGCTCGCCAACCGGATGCTCACCGACACCAACGGGCAGCGGCGGGGAGGGTCCGTCGAGCTCGTGCCGCAGCGCGAAGGGGGGCCCCCGCCCCAGCTGACCGCGCTCGACGACGACCCGGCGGAGGCCGCGTGGGTGGCGGCCAAGGTCAAGGAACTGGTCGGGCAGGGCCGGGCGCTGCGCGAGATCGCGGTCCTCTTCCGCACCAACGGTCAGTCCGAGGCCTTCGAGTCGGCGCTGGCCGACGCCGACGTGCCCTACCTCGTGCGCGGCGGCGAGCGCTTCTTCTCCCGCTCGGAGGTCCGCGAGGCGATCCTCCTGCTGCGTGGCGCGGCCCGCACCGACGACGGCAGCAAGCCGCTGCCGGCCTTCGTCGGTGACGTGCTCGGCGGCATGGGCTGGCACGAGGACGCGCCCTCCGGCACCGGCGCGGTGCGCTCGCGCTGGGAGTCGCTCAAGGCACTCGTCGACCTCGCCGCCCGGCTGGCTGCCGCGAGCCCCGAGGCCCGGCTGCCCGAGCTCGTGCGCGACCTCGACGAGCGGATCGCCGCGCAGCACGCCCCGGACGTCGAGGGCGTGACCCTCGCGTCGCTGCACGCTGCCAAGGGGCTGGAGTGGGACGTCGTCTTCCTCGTCGGGTGCTCCGACGGGCTGCTGCCCATCACCATGGCCGAAGGCGTCGAGGAGATCGAGGAGGAGCGGCGCCTCATGTACGTCGGGGTGACCCGTGCCCGCGAGGTGCTCCACCTGTCGTGGTCGCGCGCCCGCAACCCCGGCGCCCGCTCGAGCCGACGGGTCAGCCGATTCCTCGACCACACCGCCTCGATCCTCGGGGAGGGCGCTCGCTCGACCCCCAAGCGCAGCAGCTCCTCCCGCGGGTCGGGCCCGCTCAAGCCCTCCCGCCCCAAGGTGTGCAAGGTGTGCGGCACCGAGCTCGCGACCGCCACCGAGCGGGCCTCCGGTCGCTGCCCCGACTGCCCGCCGACCTACGACGAGGCGACCTTCGAGCGCCTGCGCGCCTGGCGCCTGGCCGTCTCCCGTGCGGCGTCCGTGCCGGCCTTCGTCGTCTTCACCGATGCCACGCTCGAGGCCATCGCCGAGGCCGAGCCGACCGGGCAGCGTGACCTCTCGGCGATCAGCGGGGTCGGCCCGCGCAAGCTCTCCCTCTACGCCGACCAGGTGCTCGCCGTCGTCGGTGGAGCGGACCCTGACGAGGTCGCCGCGGCATCCGCCGGAGAACCTGAGGCCTGAGCCGGCGAAGACCGAAGATTTAATTCGGTTGGCAGGCCCTCGGAGGGTGGTCTACGTTGGTTCCTGTCAGTCGGACACCGCGTGTGATCCGAAGAGCGCGTTGACGAGAGGAGGGCAGGACCCATGGACAACATCACGATGAACCTCATCCCGATGTCCGGTGCTGCCCTCGTGCCGTCCGCAGATCTCATCTGCGGCGCCACCGGCGTCTTCACCGATCGCGGCCGCACCGCCGCCGCCCAGAAGGCCCCCTTCGTCGTGGATCCGCGCCCTGCAGGACCTGCCGTCTAGACCAGACGGACTCACAGGTCTCCTCACAGGCCGCGGCATCCCACACCGGGAACCGCGGCTTTTGTCGTCCCCCCAGACAGCTCGACGCACCACCCCGCGCCAGGAGAACCCCGTGACCGCACTGACCACCCACCCACCGATAGACCGGACGAGCACCCTCACGCCCTGCCAGGCGGAGGAGCCCGAGATCTGGTTCGCCGAGACCCCGGCAGGCGTCGAGTACGCCAAGGCCCTGTGCCAGGACTGCCGCTTCCAGCAGATGTGCCTCGACGGCGCGCTGGAGCGGCGCGAGCCCTGGGGCGTCTGGGGCGGAGAGCTCTTCGACGCCGGCCGGGTCATCCCCCGCAAGCGGCCCCGCGGCCGCCCCCGCAAGCACCCCATCCCCGCCTGAGCGAGATGACGAGAGGAGGCACCGACATGAAGTTCCCCAAGCTGCCCCGCCCGCGGGCGACGGACCGGCCGCTGGCCTACGTCCCCGAGGCCGAGCGGCGCGAGCTGCTCGCCCGCCGGCAGAACCCCCGACCCGCTCACCTGAGCTTCCGATGAGCGCGACCGGCGGCGGTGTCAACTATGACTCCGCCCGAGAGGCCGACAGGCCCCACCCGATGCCCCGGGTGGGGCCTGTTGTCGTCGGTGGGGCGGTCGAAGGGAGGGTCGTGGCAGGCTGGAGCCCATGGCCAGATCCCTGCGCATCGCCCAGGACGAGAGCGCGGACGCGCTGCTGTCGTCGGACCCCTTCGCCCTGCTCGTCGGCATGCTGCTCGACCAGCAGTTCCCGATGGAGCGGGCCTTCGCCGGGCCGGCCAAGGTCAAGGAGCGCTTCGGCTCGCTCGACCCGGCGCGACTTGCGGACGCCGACCCCGAGGCCTTCGCCGACCTGTGTGCGACGCCGCCGGCGGTGCACCGGTACGGCCGCTCGATGGCCGGGCGGATCCAGGCGGTCGCGGCCGCGGTGCGCGACGACTACGACGGTGACGTGACGCGCATCTGGACCGGCGTCGAGACGGCGGAGGTCGTGCGCCGCCTCAAGGCGCTGCCCGGCTTCGGCGACCAGAAGGCGCGCATCTTCGCCGCCCTCCTCGGCAAGCAGCTGGGCGTGCGTCCCGACGGCTGGCGCGAGGCGATCGGCCCCTACGCGGAGGAGGGCTCGCGGCGCTCCGTGGCCGACGTCACCGACGAGACCTCGCTGCAGGAGGTGCGGGACTACAAGAAGGCCGCCAAGGCGAAGGCCAAGGCCGCGAAGTCCTAGGGGCCGCTGCGCCCCCTTCGTCGGCCCGGTCTGCGCATCTCCCTAGGGAAATGCCACCCTCCGCCCGCGTTTACCTAGGGAAATGCCACCCTCCGCCCGCATTTCCCTAGGGAAATGCGCAGGTCGGGTGGATCAGGCGTCGGCGAAGCCGGGCAGGTGACGCTCCATCGACGCCCGGGCGGGGATCGTGGCCTCGAGCTGGCTGAGGACGCCGGTCGCCCCGACGAAGACGCGGTGGATCATTGCGTACTCGCGCGGCATGTTCAGCCGCAGGCCGGTGGCGAACTCCGGGGCACGCAGGTCGGTGACGCCGCGGGCCGCACCCCGCATCCACTCGCGGGTGAAGGCGTGCTCGGGCTCGCGCAGCGGCTCGACGAAGGGGAGGACGTACGCGAGCACCTCGTGGGCGTCGACCTCGATGCCGGGCAGGACGAAACCCTCGTCGCGCAGCCCGTCGAGGACTCCCTGGGCGTCGCCGTCGAGTGCCCGCCGCACGAGGCGGCCGACGACGTCGGGGATGCCGTCGGGCAGGCGGGCGACCGCGCCGTAGTCGATGACCCCGAGACGACCGTCGGGGGTCAGCCGGAAGTTGCCGGGGTGCGGGTCGGCGTGCAGCAGCCCGACCCGGCCGGGCCCCTCGAGGAGGAACTCGAGGTAGAGCTGCCCGACGCGATCGCGCACGTCCTGGTCGCCGTCGCGGATGACCTGGCCGAGGGAGGCGCCGTCGACCCACTCGCCGACGAGCACGTGCCGGGTCTGCAGGACGACATCGGGCACGGCGACGAAGGGGTCGTCACGGTAGGCCTCGGCGAAGGCCCGCTGGTTGGCCGCCTCGAGCCCGTAGTCGAGCTCTTCGTCGGCAGCGGCGAGCAGCTCGTCGGTCACGGGCTTGATGTCGATCGCCGGCATCCACGTCGTCGCGACGCGGGCGAGCCGCGCGATCTGACGCAGGTCGGAGCGCAGCGCCCGGTCGGCGCCGGGGTACTGCAGCTTCACCGCCACGGTGCGTCCGTCGGCGGCCACCCCGCGGTGCACCTGCCCGATGGAGGCGGCGGCCACAGGCCGGTCCTCGATGCTCACCTCGTCTCGCCAGCGCCGGCCGAGGTCACGCGCGAGGATCTCGTGGACCTCGGCCGTCGACATCGGGGGAGCCGCGTCCTGCAGGCGGACGAGCATCTCGCGGTAGGGCCCGACCATCTCCTCGGGCATCGCGGCCTCGAGCACCGAGAGGGCCTGGCCGACCTTCATCGCGCCGCCCTTGAGCGAGCCGAGCACGGTGAAGAGCTGCTCCGCGGTGCGGCGTTGGATCTCTTCGCTGACGACGTCGGCCGGGGTGCCGGTCAGGCGCCGGCCCACGCCACGGGCGCTGCGCCCGGCATGGCCGAGCGGCAGCGAGGCGAGCCGCGCGGTACGACCGGCGGCTCCACGGGGGATCTGGTTCACCCGGCCATTGTGTCGTCCCGGGCTGGACGGGTGCTGGACCCGGACGTCGGGGGCGTCGTCGTCGCGTCGCCGGCCTCCGGGCGCTCGCCCGACCCGACCACCCCCAGGGTCGGCTCGGCCTCGTCGGCCGGCGTGACCTCGTCGCCGCACTCGGGGCAGCGGGGGTGTGCCGGCCAGCGGTGACGCTCGAGGGTGGGCCCGGGCATCGCCACCTCGAAGGACCACTCTGGTGTCCCGAGCCGTCTGGCGACGTGGTCGAGCACGAGTGCGGTCGTCAGGCCGGCAGCGAGCAGGCGGACGGCGGGCAGGCCGTCGGCCGGCTCGGGACCCGCGACCCGGGGGCGGGTGAGCTGAGCTCGCAGGTAGGGCCAGTCGGGGTCGACCCCGACTCGGGTGAGGTCCAGGCAGTGCAGGCAGGGGCGACCTCCGGGGCTGATCACTGGGCCGATGCTCGCGTGGGCGGGCTGGCACCACAGCGGCAGCACCGGGGTGCCGACGGCGAGCCAGGGGTGCACCGCAGCGGGGTCGGCAGGTGCGGGGCTGGCGACGACGGCAAGGTCCCGGGGACCCCCTTCGCCACCGGGGCGCACCCGGGTGACCTCGACCTGCCCGCCCTGCCGCAGGACGTCGGCGAGCAGGGCGGGCAGGGCGCCGGACCCGACGATCGCCACGCGGGGCAGCCCGGTGTCGGCGACCGGTGCGAGGAGCCCGGAGGCCACGAGCTGGTCGAGGACGAGGGTGGCTCGTGCCGGCTCGATGCTCTCGAGGGCGGCGGCGGTGACGGCTTCGGTGAGAGCCCGGTCGGGGTCGAGTGTGCTGAGCCAGCGCACCTCGGCGTCGGCGAGGCCGACCAGACGCAGAGACCGCGGACCGACGCCCAGCTGGACGCTCCCGTCGGGCCGGCGAAGGGGGCGCAGCGCCGCCCCGCGTGGTGGGTGGGGAGGTGGGTGCATCGCCGCTCGCTCGTTCGCTCGGTGGGGGTGGGGACCACCTTGGCGCAGATCGTGGCGACGGCTGCGGCGTCATCCACAGGCCCTCCCGACGTGCGCATTTCCCTAGGGAAATGCGCAGGGTGGCGGTGATGTGCCTAGGCAGATGCGGCGAGCAGCTCGCGGATCGAGGCGTCGAGGTCGGGCGGCAGGGCGTCGACGGGCCACCAGGCGACGTCCAAAGACTCCTCGGAGACGATCGGCTCGCTGCCGGCGGCGGCCACCGCCACCCAACGCACGTCGAGGTGCTCGGTGCAGCGGGTGAAGCCCGAGCCGAGCGCGTGCCGGTCGAGCTGCGCCGGCCCGGGGAGCAGGGTCAGCGCGCCGGCGGGCAGGCCCGACTCCTCGACCGCTTCGCGGAGCGCGGCCTCGGCGACGCTCGCGTCGTCGGCCTCGATGTGCCCGCCGAACTGCAGCCAGCGCCCCACCTTGCGGTGCAGCGTGAGCAGGACCCGCTCGCGGGGTTCGTCGACGACGAGGCAGGAGGCGGTGAAGTGCGCCGGCGGGCCCGCCTTGGCGCTCGCCTGCTCGTGCGCGTCGAGGTGCGCGAGGTAGTCGCGTCGCAGCGCCTCCTGCTCCGCCGTGGGCGCGACCCAGCCCGACAGCAGCTCGCGCAGGTCAGCGTCGAGGTGCGCGTGCGTCGTCACTGGCCGTCGGGGGAGGCGCCGGATCCGCCTGCGGCAGAGCCCCCTTCGTCAGCCTCGCGCAGGATCGACTCGAGCGCTGCGTCCAGGTCGTCGCTCGCGGACGAGCCCCCGGCGGCGGTGCGCTCGACGAAGCCGAGGACGTCGTCGAGGTCTGCGCCCGTCGGCGCGACGTCCGGGTGGGCCCACACGCCGTCGCGGCCGGTGGCCCCGACGCGCTCCTCGAGCGCGGCGAAGATGTTGGCCGCGTCGCGCAGCCGTCGCGGGCGCAGCTCGAGGCCGACGAGCCCGGCGAAGGTCTTTTCGGCCGGTCCGCCCGTGGCGCGCCGGCGGCGGATCGTCTCCGTCATCGCGGCCGTGTGCGGCAGGTGCGCGTCGGTCGCGCGGGCGGCCACGTGCTCGACCCAGCCCTCGACGAGAGCCAGCCAGGTCTCGAGCTGGACGAGCGCCTGCTCCTGCGCGGCCGTCGGGCTCGGGTTGAGGAAGCCGCCGGTCAGCGCCTCCTGCAGCGCCACCGGGTCGGAGGGGTCGACCTCGCGGACCGCCGCGTCGATCGCGTCGGTGTCGATCGCGATGCCCCGCGCGTAGGCCTGCACGGCCGCGAGGATCTGCGGACCGATCCACGGCACCGCGGTGAAGAGACGCATCCGCGCCGCCTCCCGGGCCGCGAGGTGCAGCCACACCTCGTCGAGCGAGACCTCCAGCCCCTCGGCGAAGGCCGCGACATTGCCCGGCAGCAGCCCCACCTGCGTCGTGAGCAGCGGGACGCCGGCCTCCGTCGCGGTCAGGGTGTCCGCCGACAGCGCCCCGACCGCCTCGGCCGTCTGCGCCGTCATCAGCTGCGAGGCCATCGTGTCGACGAAGGGAGCGAGCTGCTGCTGGAGTGCGGACAGGTCCATGCCCGCCGGCAGCCCCAGCGCCTGCAGGTCGGGGGCGCCGGGCTCGTCGAGTCGCGAGGTCATCGACGTGCGGATCGCGCCGGACAGCCCGTCGGCGACCGGGTCGACAAGCGAGGCCCACACGGGCATCGTCGCCTCGATCCAGTCGGTGCGCGAGAGGGCGGCCCCGGTGAGGGCGGGCGCCTCCAGGTCCGTCACCTGGTCGAGCCACAGCGAGGCGACCCGCACCGCTTGGTCGGCCAGACCGTGCTCGCGCTCGCCCATCGTGCGGTCGCCCGCCCCGTCGTCACCCTCGGCGACCTTGCGGGCGGCGGTCACCGCGGAGGTGACGTCCACTCCCTTCGACATGGCGCCGGGGGTGAACATCGCCTTGACCTGCGAGGTCATGGCGGCCACCTGTGCGGGGTCGGCGTCGGCGATCCCCATCGCGCGCAGCTGCTCGACGAGCTGGGGTGGCAGGTCACGGCCGCCGTTGAGGTCCCGGAAGATCCGCATGATCTCCGGGGGCAGCCCGTCGTCCCCGGGGGAACCGGATGGGGTGCTGGGGTCGTTGCTCACGTCGGCGTCTCGTCTCTTCCTGAGAGGATGTGCTGTCCTTCAACCCAACCACGAGCGGTCCCGGATGGTTCCCACCCGGGCCAGGAGGTCCCGTGACCCACCCGGTCCAGCCGGTCAAGAGCACCGTCCCGCGCAGCGAACGCATCGCCCGGTGGATCCTCGTGGTCTCCTTCCTGCTGCTCATCGTCGTCCTCGCGGGCATGCTCATCAAGGTGCCGTACGCGGTGGAGCGGCCCGGCCCGGTCACCGACACCCTCGGCACGCTCGACGACGGGTCCTCGCTCGTCGCGGTCAAGGGCGCGAAGACCTACCCGACGGAGGGGTCGCTGTACTTCACGACCGTCCGCGTGGTCGGTGGGCCCGAGCGGCACATCAGCGGCTGGGAGTGGGTCATGGGCCACCTCGACGACGACTCGCGGGTGGTGCCGGAGGAGCAGCTCTTCCCGGCCGACACCTCCGAGGAGGAGATCGAGGAGATGAATGCCGCCCAGATGCAGGGCTCGCAGAAGAACTCGATCGCCGTCGGCCTGCGCAGCACCGGCGCCACGGTGCCCCAGGTCAACGTCGTCGGCTCGATCGCGACGAAGCTGCCGGCCAAGGGCAAGCTCGAGCTCGAGGACGAGATCGTCTCCGTCGACGGCAGCCGCACCCGCACCGTCGCCGACATCGTCGACGAGATCTCCGACCGTTCACCCGGTGACGACGTCGAGATCGTCGTGCGCCGCGACGGCAGGCTGCGGACCGTGAAGCTCACGACGGCCGACCTCGGGGGTGGCCGCGCTGGGGTCGGCATCGGCGTGGAGCCGCAGTACGACTACCCGGTCGAGGTGCGCATCGACGCCGGCCGGGTCGGCGGGCCGAGCGCCGGCATGATGTTTGCGCTCGCCGTCCGCGACCGCCTCACCCCGGGCGCGATGACCGGTGGCCAGCGCATCGCCGGCACCGGCACGATCGACGATGCCGGGGTGGTCGGCCCGATCGGCGGCATCGCGCAGAAGATGGTCGGCGCCCACGACGCCGGCGCGCGGTGGTTCCTCGCGCCGGAGAGCAACTGCGGTGACGTCGTCGGCCACGTGCCGGAGGGCTTGACGGTGGTGCCGGTGGGTGACTTCGACGACGCCACGGAGGCCGTCGACGACATCGCGAAGGGGGAGACCGCGGACTTCGCCACGTGCGAGGACGTGGTCGCGCGCTGACCCGGCCCGCCCCCTTCGTGCTATCTGCCTAGGCGAATCCGGACCCCGGCGCATTTCCCTAGGCAAATACGGACCCCGGCGCATTTCCCTAGGGAAATGTGGACCCCTTGCGCATCTCCCTAGGCAAATGCGGTCTTCCGGGCGCCTGTGCCGAGAGAGATAAGCAGGTCAGTCCTCGAGGGTCGCGCGCAGCGCGTGGACGAGGCCGGGGGCGATGTCCTCTCCCTTCGCCACGCGGTCGTCGCGGTCGTTGGCCCGCTGACGCAGCAGGCACACCGCGCGGCCGTCGCGATGGACCGCGACGAGCAGGCGCACGTCCTCGCGCTGCGGGTGCTCGGCCAGGGCGTCGACGGCAGCAGTCGGGTCCTGCGGCAGGTCGCGCTCGGCGCCCGGCGGGATGACGATGCGCTCGACGGCGAGGGCGACGCCGTGCACGGTGTCGGGCCAGGCCATCCGTCCGAGCAGCGACTCGAGGTTGGCGGTGCGCGGCAGGTCCTCCTGCTCGATGGCGGTGAGCGCGCCGGGAGCGCGGTCGGCGTCGCCGGTCAGCGAGGCGGCGAGCGCCGGCTCGGCCGCGATGAGCGCGGCGGTGTCGACGAGCGCGAAGACGCGCGGGTTCTGGTCCCACCCCGCCGAGGCGACGTGACGCTCGGTCTCGAGCGCGGCGACCTCGAGGGGCTCCGCCGTGGGGACGCTGTCGGGGGTGCTGGTGGATGACGAGTCGGGCACGATGCCCATGCTGCCCTATGGCGCCTCAGGTGCGCTGGGTACCGTGGCCCCACCATGAGCAGCGCGAGTTGGCCGGATGACGAAGGGGGCGCGCCGCCGCCCCGGGACGAGGGTCCGCCCTCCCGACGTGTGCCGCGGGGGCGGGTCGGCAAGGTGGCCTTCGTCGTCGCCGCGGTCCTGCTGCTGCTCAGCCTGGCGGCGAGCCTGTGGACCGAGTCGTTGTGGTTCAGCTCCCTCGGCTACTCCGACATGTGGTGGACGCGCCTGCGCACGCAGGTCCTGCTCTTCGTCCTCGGCGGGCTGATCACCGCGCTGCCCATCGGGCTCAGCCTGTGGCTGGCCCACCGCACGCGCCCGATGTCGGTGCCGATGACGCCGGGGGAGCAGGCGCTCGCGCAGTACCGGCGCGCCATCGAGCCCTTCCGCAAGGTGGCGGCCATCGCCCTCCCCGCGGTGCTCGGCGTGCTCGGCGGGCTGGCTGCCGCCGGCCAGTGGCAGACCTGGCTGCTGTGGCGCAATGGCTCGAGCACGGGCACGACCGACGCGGAGTTCGGTCGCGACATCAGCTACTACCTCTTCGCGCTGCCGTGGTGGAGCTTCGTCGTCGGCTTCCTCACCGTGGCCGCGCTCGGGGCCCTCTTCGCGGCGGTCTTCACCCACTACGTCTACGGCGGCATCGTGCCGCCCGGTCGGGGTCGGTCCACGCGCGTGGCCTTCCTCCACCTCGCGGTCATCGCCGCGGTCCTCGCCCTGCTGCGGGCGTGGAGCTACGTGCTCAGCGCGCACTCGCTGACGACGCAGGAAAACGAGGTCCTCACCGGTGTCGGCTACACGGGCGCGCACGCGCTCGTGCCGACGAAGTACATCCTCGCGGTCGCCGCGGCGATGTGCGCCGGGCTCTTCCTCGCGTCGGTGCGCTCGCGCTCGTGGCGCCTGCCGCTCATCGCCGTCGCGACCCTCGTCGTCCTGTCGGTCGTCGTCGGCTCGATCTACCCGGCGCTCGTCGAGACCTACAAGGTCAGCCCCTCGCGCAACTCGCTCGAGGAGCCCTATCTGCAGCGCAACATCGACGCCACGCGCGCGGCGCACGGGGTGACGGGGGTCAAGACCGACAGCTATGACGCGGTCTCCGACGTCGAGTCGGGGCAGCTGCGCGAGGACGCCGCGTCGATCCCGGGCATCCGGCTGCTGGACCCGGCCGTCGTGAGCACGACCTACCAGGAGCTGCAGGCGCAGCAGCCCTACTACACCTTCCAGGACGAGCTGGACGTCGACCGCTACGACATCGACGGCGAGACCGTCGACGTCGTCGTCGGTGCCCGCGAGCTCGACCTCGACAAGGTGCCGGCGGACCGCCGCGACTGGGTCAACGACCACACCGTCTACACCCACGGCTACGGGCTGGTCATGGCCCGCGGCACGCAGGCCCGGGCGGGCAACCCGCAGTGGATCACCCCGGAGGACGAGCTCGGCGAGTACGAGCCGCGGATCTACTTCGGCGAGGAGATGGACCACTTCTCGATCGTCGGGCAGGGCGACACGACGACCCCGCGCGAGATCGACCAGCCGACCGGCGGCGAGGAGTCGCGCTACACCTACCAGGGCGAAGGGGGAGTGGCGATCGGTTCGCGGATGCGCCAGGCCGCCTACGCCGTGACCCACCGGGACCTGAAGTTCCTCCTCTCCGATGCGGTCGGGTCGGACTCGCGGCTGCTCGAGCACCGCACCCCGTCGGAGCGGGTGCGGCGGGTCGCGCCGTGGCTGACGCTCGACGACGACGTCTACCCGACGGTCGTCGACGGGCGGATCCAGTGGGTGGTCGACGGCTACACGACGTCGCAGAACTACCCCTACAGCACCGCCTTCTCGATGTCGGGCGTGCAGTCGGGCCAGGTGTCGTCGGTGCAGACCCAGCAGGCGAGCTCGCTCGTCGGCGACCGCATCAACTACATGCGCAACTCGGTCAAGGCAACCGTCGACGCCTACGACGGCACGGTCAAGCTCTACACGTGGGACGAGAGCGACCCGATCGTCAGCGCGTGGGACAAGGCCTTCCCCGGGCTGCTCACGCCGAAGGAGGAGATCAGCGGCGATCTCATGTCGCACCTGCGCTACCCGGAGGACCTCTTCCGGATGCAGCGCGCGGTGCTCGCCGACTACCACGTGACGTCGGCGGCGGACTTCCGCGCCGGCCAGGACCGCTGGCGGGTGCCGGACGACCCGTCGCGGGGCAACGACGGGGTCGCCCAGCCGCCGTACTTCCTGTCGCTCGCGATGCCCGACCAGGAGCAGCCGGCGTGGTCGCTCACCTCGACGTACATCCCCCGGGGCACGCGCAACGTCATGGCCGGGTACCTCGCGGTGGACGCCGACGCGGGGTCGGTGAAGGGCACACCCGCCTCGGACTACGGCCAGCTGCGCCTGCTGTCGGTGCCGCGCAACACCACGGTGCCGGGTGTCGGTCAGGTGCAAAACGACATCGTCTCGTCCAACGCGACCTCGGGTGACGGCAGCCAGACGCTGACCGACTACCTCAACAACGCCAACCGTGGCGGGTCGCAGGTCTCCTACGGCAACCAGCTGGCGCTGCCGGTCGGCGAGGGCTTCCTCCACGTCGAGCCGATCTACCTGTCGTCGGCGTCGGGGACGAGCTATCCGCAGCTGCGGATCGTCATCGTCACCTTCGGTGGCAAGGTCGCCTGGGCGCAGGACCTCGAGACGGCGCTCGACGAGCTCTTCGGCGGGGACGCCGGTGTGACGGCCGAGGGCAAGCCGAGCGGCGAGCCGACGAAGAAGCCCGAGGAGCCCGATGAGCCCAAGAACCTCTCGGCCGACGACAAGAAGCTGCGCCAGGCGATCGCCGGGATGCAGAAGGCCTACAAGGACGGTCAGGACGCCCTGAAGAAGGGCGACTTCGCCGCCTACGACGAGGCCCAGAAGGAGCTGAAGAAGCAGCTCGAGGAGGCTGCCAAGGTGCAGCCGGGAGGGGGCTCGGCCGACCTCGACGCGGGCTGATTTGGTCCTCCCCGTGCGTTCACGTAGAGTTAATGACGCAACGACGCGGGGTGGAGCAGTTCGGTAGCTCGCCGGGCTCATAACCCGGAGGTCGCAGGTTCAAATCCTGCCCCCGCTACCACTCCGAGAGGCCCCCGACCATCTGGTCGGGGGCCTCTTGCATGTCAGGATCCCTTCGAGATGGCCGCGGGTTGCCTCCTCAGGGATCGGGGTGGTGGCCAGCTGGGAGCCCGGCGTCGTTGGTGGCGCGTGGTCCCCCCTCTCCGGGCAACCAGGTGACATCAACGACGCCAGGTGACCTCAATGACGCCGGGCAGCGCTGGAGCCGCGGGGGATCACGGTCGGGTCACCCGTGGCGGGGCTGCGCCGAGTGTTCACCTTGGTGGGGGATCCTGCCCTCCGTGACGCCCCCTTCGCCCCTGCTGCCTGCGCTCCTCGCGGGTGATCGCGCGCCCGCCCCGCGCACCCTCGTCGACATCTTCACCGCGGTCGTGGCCGCCCACCCGGACGCGCCGGCCGTCGACAGCGGGCAGGAGATGCTCACCTACAGCGAGCTGGCGGAGGCTGCCTCGGCGCTCGCCGAGCAGCTCGCCGAGCTCGGCATCGGGCCGGGGGACAAGGTCGGGGTGCGCATCCGCTCCGGCTCGACCGACCTCTACGTCGCCATCATCGGCATCATCCTGGCCGGCGCCGCGTACGTCCCCGTCGACGCGGAGGACCCCGACGAGCGGGCCCGGGTGGTCTTCGAGGAGTCGGCCGCCGCGGCCGTCGTCGGCAACGACCTCGTCATCTCGACCACCCCTGTGGGACAAGGGCGCTCGTCGATCAAGCCGTCGTCGCCCACGACCGAGGACGACGTCTGGGTGATCTTCACCTCCGGCTCCACCGGCAAGCCGAAGGGCGTGGCCGTCACCCACCGCAACGCGGCCGCCTTCGTCGACGCCGAGTCGCAGATGTTCCTCGTCGACGACCCGATCGGCCCGGGGGACCGGGTCATGGCCGGCCTGTCCGTGGCCTTCGACGCCAGCTGCGAGGAGATGTGGCTCGCGTGGGCCTACGGCGCGTGCCTCGTGCCGGCCCCGCGCTCGCTCGTCCGCTCCGGCGTCGACGTCGGGCCGTGGCTGGTGGCCAACGAGATCACCATCGTCTCGACGGTGCCGACTCTCGTGTCGCTGTGGCCGCCGAGCTCGCTCGAGCGGGTGCGCCTGCTCATCATGGGCGGCGAGGCCTGCCCGCCCGAGCTGGCCGCCCGCCTCCAGTCGCCCGGGCGCGAGGTGTGGAACACCTACGGCCCCACCGAGGCCACCGTCGTCGCGTGCGGCGCCATGCTCGACGGCACCGACCCGGTCCGCATCGGGCTGCCGCTCGCCGGCTGGGACCTCGCGGTCGTCGACAAGGAGGGCCACCCGGTCGCGGAGGGCGAGTCCGGCGAGCTGATCATCGGCGGCGTCGGTCTGGCCCGCTACCTCGACCCCGCCAAGGACGCGGAGAAGTACGCGCCCATGCCCACCCTCGGCTGGGAGCGCGCCTACCGCTCCGGCGACGTGGTGCGCAACGACCCCGAGGGTCTCGTCTTCGCCGGTCGCGCCGACGACCAGATCAAGCTCGGCGGGCGACGGATCGAGCTCGGCGAGATCGACGAGCAGCTGCTGCGGGTGCCCGGCGTCGTCTCCGCCGCGGCGGCGGTCCGCTCGACCCAGGCGGGCAACAAGCTGCTCGTCGGCTACCTGACGACCGACGAGCGCTACGACGCCGCCCACGCCCGCGACCTGCTGCGCGAGCGCATGCCCGCGGCCCTCGTGCCGCGCCTCGCCGTCGTCGACGAGCTGCCGACGCGCACGTCGGGCAAGGTCGACCGCGACGCCCTGCCGTGGCCCCTGCCCACCTCGACCGACACCCCGGCGAAGGGAGAGCTCGGCGAGACCGCGCAGTGGATCGCGGCGATCTGGGCCGAGATCATCGGCGCGGACGTGGGCGACCCGAGCGACGACTTCTTCGACCTCGGCGGTGGGTCGCTCACCGCCGCGCAGGTGGTGAGCCGCCTGCGGGAGAAGAACCCCGAGACGACCGTCGGTGACCTCTACGCCCACCCGAGCCTCGGCGACCTCGCCGCCTGGCTCGACGCATCGTCGGCTGCGTCGACGATGGTGCGGACCAACCGCAAGGTGCGCCCGATCCGCACGAAGACCCAGGTGGCGCAGCTCGTCGGGATGATCCCCCTTCGTGCCCTCGCCGGCATGCGCTGGCTGGCGTGGCTCGTGCTCGGCACGACGATCGCCCACCCGGCCCTGCCGTGGCTGCCGACCTACCCGCTGTGGCTCGTCGCGCTGCTCGCCGTGGTCTTCATCGCCGCGCCGGGCCGCATGGCGCTCGCCGCGCTCATCGCCCGGGTCCTGCTGCGCGGCGTCGAGCCCGGCTCGCACCCGCGCGGCGGCAAGGCCCACCTGCGGCTGTGGCTGGCCGCCCGCACCCAGGACGAGCTCGCCGCGGCGGCGCTCTCGGGCGCCGTCTGGTTTCGTTGGTACGCAAGGCTGCTCGGCGCCAAGATCGGCGAAGGGGTGGACCTGCACGCCCTGCCTCCGGTCACCGGATGGCTCGACGTCGGGGCGGGGGCCGCGATCGAGCCCGAGGTGGACCTGCTCGGCTACTGGATCGACGGCGACCTCGTGCACGTTGGCCCGATCAGCATCGGCGCCAAGGCCCGCATCGGCGCCCGCAGCACCCTCTCGCCGGGTGCGGTCGTCGGTCGCGGCGCCGAGGTCGCACCGGGCTCGCACGTGCTCGGCACGGTGACCGCGGGGGAGGCCTGGTCCGGCTCGCCCGCCGAGCGCCGGGCGCCCGCCCGGGGCCCGTGGTCGAGCCAGGAGGCACCCGCGCCGCGTCGGTGGCTCGTCGGCATGGGGGTCGTCGCCGTGCTCGTCGCCAGCCTGCCGGGCATCGCCACCCTCGCGGGGGCGGCCGTCCTGTGGCCGGCGCTCTCCGGCGCCGACTCGCTCGGCGAGGCCGTGCGGGCCGCGCTGCCGTGGCTGCCGCTGGCCGCCCTCGTCGGCTACCTCACCCTCGCCCTCCTCGTCATCGGGCTCACCCGACTGCTCGCGACCCGGATCGAGCCGGGGCACTTCCCCGTCCGCTCGGCCGAGGGACTGTCGATCCTCTACACGGTGCGCCTGCTCGACCACGCCCGCGACTGGCTCTTCCCCATCTACTCCAGCGCCTTCACCCCGACCTGGCTGCGGCTGCTCGGCGCCCGCGTCGGTGAAGGCGTCGAGGCCTCCACGGTCCTGCTCATCCCCAAGCTGGTGAGGGTCAACGACCACGCCTTCCTCGCCGACGACACCCTCGTCGGGTCCTACGAGCTCGGTGGCGGCTGGATCCGCGTCGAGCGGGTCAAGGTCGGCAAGCGGGCCTTCGTCGGCAACTCGGGCATGCTCGCCCCCGGCCGGCGGGTGCCCAAGCGCTCGCTCGTCGCCGTGCTCTCCGCGGCGCCGCAGCGGGGCAAGGCCAAGGCCGGCGACTCCTACATCGGCTCGCCCCCGCGCAAGCTGCGCCGCACCGCGGACGACATGGACTCCAGCCGCACCTACGACCCGCCGACCCGGCTCAAGGTGCTGCGCTCGCTCGTCGAGATCTGCCGCGTCGTGCCCCTGCTGTGCGGCGTGGCCCTGCACCTCGCCGTCGGGCTGACCCTGCTCGCCCTGCTCGACCGGTCGGTCTGGGCCGCGGTGCTCCTCGCCGGCCCCGTGCTCCTCGTCGCCGGGCACCTCGCGGCAGGCCTCACCCTCGTCGCCAAGTGGGTCCTCGTCGGCCGCCACCGCGAGGGCGACCACGAGCTGTGGACCTCCTTCGTGTGGCGCAACGAGCTCGCCGACACCTTCACCGAGGTGCTCGCCGCGCCGTGGTTCGCCCAGATCACCGTCGGCACGCCCGCGCTCAACGCCTGGCTGCGCCTCATGGGCAGCCGGATCGGCGAAGGGGTCTGGTGCGACACCTACTGGCTGCCCGAGAGCGACCTCGTCGAGCTCGGCGACGGCGCCACCGTCAACCACGGCTGCGTCGTGCAGACCCACCTGTTCCACGACCGGGTCCTCCAGATGGACCGCGTCGTGCTGGGCGCGGGCGCGACCCTCGGCCCCAACAGCGTCATCCTCCCTTCGTCCAGCCTCGGCCGGGATGCGACGGTCGGACCCGTCTCCCTCGTCATGCGCGGCGAGGGCGTACCGTCACGCACGCGGTGGATCGGCAACCCCATCGGTCCCTGGGAGGAAGAGGAAGCGTGAGGCGCAAGGGCACGGACGACTACGTCCCCGGGCACGGGGACGCCCGCTACGACGTCGAGCACTACGACCTGGTGCTCGACTACAAGGTCGCGGGCAACCGCCTCTCCGGGGTGGCGACGCTGCGCTGCCACGCGCTCGAGGAGGTCAGCAAGGTCGACCTCGACCTGCACGGGCTGAACGTCGCGCGCGTCCAGGTCGACGGGAGCAACGTCAAGTACACGCACCGCTTCGACACGCTCACGGTGACGCTCGGCGAGACACTGCCCGCCGGAGCGGACGTCGAGATCACGGTCAAGTACGCCGGCACGCCCCAGCAGATCCGCAGCCGCAAGCTCGGCGAGGCCGGCTGGGAGGAGCTCGAGGACGGCGTGCTCGTCGCCGCCCAGCCGCACGGCTCCCCGTCGTGGTTCCCGTGCAACGACCGCCCGGACAACAAGGCGACCTACGAGATCGCCCTCACCGCGCCGAAGGGGTACCACGTCGCCGTCGCCGGCGAGCTCGTCGACCGCAGCGCGAAGGGGAGCAGCGTCACCTGGACGTACCGCCAGGACGCGCCGATGGCGACCTACCTCGCCACCGTGCAGATCGGGCGGTACGAGGTCATCGAGCAGGAGGGCGCACCGGTGCCCGTGCGGGTCATCGCCCCCGTCGACCGGCCCCGTGAGGGCTTCGAGGCGGCCTTTGGCATGCAGCCGCAGATGCTCGGCTTCTACGCGGAGCTCTTCGGCGACTACCCCTTCGCGTCGTACACGGCCGTCATCACCGACGACGACCTCGAGATCCCGCTGGAGTCGCAGGGGCTGTCGACCTTCGGGCGCAACTTCATGCGCGACGACTGGGACTGCATCCGGCTCGTCGCCCACGAGCTGAGCCACCAGTGGTGGGGCAACTCCGTGACCCTCACCGCGTGGCGCGACATCTGGCTGCACGAGGGCTTCGCCTGCTACTCCGAGTGGCTGTGGTCCGAGCGGATCGGGCTGATGACCGTCGGCGAGCGCGCCGACGTCCACCACGAGCGGGTGCGCACCGACGAGGGTCCCGACCTGCTCCTCGCCGACCCGGGCTCCGAGCTGATGTTCGACGACCGGGTCTACAAGCGGGGGGCGCTGCTGCTGCACGCGCTGCGGCACGAGATCGGTGACCGGGCCTTCTTCGAGGTGCTGCAGACGTGGACCGCCGCTCAGCGGCACCGCAACGTCACGACCGCGATGTTCGTCGAGCACGTCGAGAGCGTCACCGGGCAGGACCACAGCGACCTCTTCGAGCAGTGGCTCGACGCCGTCGAGCTGCCGCCGCTACCGGCCTGAGGCCCCTGGGATGACGACGACGCTCGCAACGCACCCCGCCGGCGCGGTCACGTCGACGTGCGCCCAGTCGGCAACCCTGATCCGGCTCATCGGCGTCCGCAGACCGGTGCCGAGCGCCTTGAGCACCGCCTCCTTGCGGCACCACGCGAGCGCACGCTCGCGGGGGCTGTCGGCGCGCTCGTCGGGGTGGAGCACGAGCGCCGGGTCCCACCGGGCGTCGACCGCGGCGACCGACTCGACGTCGATGCCCACGGGGTGCTCCGCCACGACCGTCACGAGGTGCTCCCCGCACCGCGACAGGCTGACGTGCGGGGTGCGCCCGTCGGCCAGGCGGGCCCACGGTCGACCGTGGGCGTCCGAGCCGCAGGCGGGGCAGTGCCGACCGGTGGTGGCGGGGACTCCCTCCGACCAGTGGTGCAGGTGGGCCCGCAGCTCGGCGTCGGTCCCTTCGAGACGCTCGCGGGGCGAGCTCCTCAGGGAGCGTGGGGGGCTGGCGGGCTCGGTCCCTTCGAGACGCTCGCGGGGCGAGCTCCTCAGGGAGCGTGGGGGACTGGCGGGCTCGGTCCCTTCGAGACGCTCGCGGGGCGAGCTCCTCAGGGAACCGTCGTGCCAGGCGATGTCCACGGGTGGAGCGTAGGCGTGCGGGGGGCGGCAGAGGTCCTGAGGGTCTTCCTCGTGCTCGGGCTGACGAGCTTCGGGGGGCCGGTCGCGCACCTGGGGTACTTCCGCGAGGCCTTCGTCGTGCGGCGGCGGTGGCTCACCGAGGAGGCCTACGCCGACCTCGTCGCCCTCTGCCAGTTCCTCCCCGGCCCGGCGTCGAGCCAGGTCGGCATGGCCATCGGCCTGCGACGAGCCGGCCACCTCGGCATGGTGGCGGCCTGGGTGGGCTTCACGCTCCCTTCGGCCCTGCTCATGCTCGGCGCGGCCCTCGGCGCGCAGGCCGCCGGGCTCACCGGTGACGAGGGCTGGCTCCTCGGGCTCAAGGCGGCCGCCGTCGCCGTCGTCGCCCACGCGGTCGTCGGCATGGCCCGCACGCTCGCCACCGGCCTGCGCCGCGCCCTGATCGTCGTCGCCGCCCTGGCCATCGCGCTGCTGCTCCCGACGGCCGTCGGGCAGGTCGGCGCGATCGTCGTCGGCGGGCTCGCCGGGCTGCTGTGGCTGCGCCCCGAGACGACGAAGGGGGACCCCGCCACCCCTCACGTCGGCCGGCGCACCGCCGGCCTCGCCCTCGGGGCCTGGGTGGCCCTGCTCGCGGTGCTCCCGCTGCTCGCGGCCCTCGTCGGCGGTCCCGCGCTCGGGGTCGTCGACGGCTTCTACCGCGCCGGGTCGCTCGTCTTCGGCGGCGGCCACGTCGTGCTGCCGCTGCTCGAGGCCGAGACGGCGGGCTGGGTCGGGCACGGCGACTTCCTCGCCGGGTACGGCGCCGCCCAGGCCGTGCCGGGGCCGCTCTTCACCTTCGCGACCTACCTCGGGGCCCTCGTGCCCGGCCTGCACCCCGCCGTCGGGGCGCTGCTCGCGACCCTGGCGATCTTTGCGCCGTCGGCGCTGCTCGTCCTCGGCGGGCTGCCGCTGTGGGACCGGCTGCGCGCCTCCACCCGGGCTCGACGGGCGCTCGCCGGGGCCGGTGCCGCCGTCGTCGGGCTGCTCGCCGCGGCGCTCTACGACCCGGTCATCACGCAGGGGATCACCGGCCCGTGGAGCATCGTCGTGGCGCTGCTCGCCCTCGCCGCCCTGGCCTCGCAGCGGGTGCCCGCCTGGGCGGTCGTCCTCGGCGCCAGCGTCCTCGGCGCGCTGGTCCTGTAGCAGACCGAGGGCTTCCGGGCGAGCAAAAACCGACACGATTTCACCTTCGACACACACTGGGCCACAATGGAGGACGTGAGCGCTAACTCTGGCAAGCATCGCGTCGTCATCATCGGATCCGGCTTCGGCGGCCTCTTCGCCGCGAAGGCCCTGAGCGGCAAGGACGTCGAGGTCACCCTCATCTCGCGGACCGGCCACCACCTCTTCCAGCCGCTGCTGTACCAGGTGGCGACGGGCATCCTCTCCGAGGGCGACATCGCCCCGGCGACCCGCGACATCCTCGCCCGCGACAAGAACGTGCGCACCATCCTCGGCGACGTCACCGAGATCGACGTCGAGGGCCGCACCGTCACCTCGCACTCGCTGAGCCAGGAGACGGTCACGCCCTACGACAGCCTCATCGTCGCCGCCGGCGCCGGCCAGTCGTACTTCGGCAACGACCACTTCGCCCGCTACGCGCCGGGCATGAAGGACATCGACAACGCGCTCGAGCTGCGGGGGCGCATCTTCGGTGCCTTCGAGCTCGCCGAGACGACGACCGACCCCGAGGACCGCGAGCGGCTGCTCACCTTCGTCGTCGTCGGCGCGGGCCCGACGGGTGTCGAGATGGCCGGCCAGATCGCCGAGCTGTCGCACAAGACGCTCGCGCACGAGTTCCGCCACATCAACCCGCGGGACGCCCGCGTCATCCTGCTCGACGCTGCGCCGCAGGTGCTGCCCTCCTTCGGTGACCGCCTCGGCGGCAAGACCCGCGCCAGCCTCGAGAAGCGCGGCGTCGAGGTCCAGCTCGGCGCCATGGTCACCGAGGTCGACGGCACCGGCATCGAGGTCAAGGACAAGGACGGCACGGTCCGTCGCATCGAGGCCATGACCAAGGTCTGGGCCGCCGGCGTCGCCGCCTCCCCGCTCGGCAAGATGATCGCCGACCAGGCCGGCGCCGAGGTCGACCGCGCCGGGCGCGTCCACGTCGAGGAGGACCTGACCGTCAAGGGGCACCCGGAGATCTTCCTCGTCGGCGACATGATCAACCTCAAGGGCTACCCGGGCGTCGCCCAGCTGGCGATCCAGGGTGGCCGCTACGCGGCCAAGGAGATCCTCGGCCGACTCGAGGGCAAGGAGCCGCAGGCCCCCTTCGTCTACAAGGACAAGGGCTCGATGGCGACGATCTCGAAGTACTCCGCCGTCGCGAGCATCGGCAAGGTCAAGCTCACCGGCTTCATCGCCTGGCTGGCCTGGCTCGCCGTGCACCTCATGGCGATGGTCGGCTTCAAGAACCGCATCTCCACGCTGCTCAACTGGATCATCACCTTCGTCGGCAACAACCGCAACGAGCGAGCCACGACGATCCAGCAGGTCTTCGCGCGGCGGGCCTTCGAGGACCTCGGTCCCAATGCCTACCCCGAGCTGCCGCGGCGCGGCCACGAGGAGCAACGCGACGCGTCGTAGGGTGCCTGCATGACGCTGGACTTCGCTCTCGAGGAGCACACCCTCGCCAACGGACTGCGCCTGGTCGTGCAGCCCGACGACACGACACCGACCGTCACGGTCAACCTGTGGGTCGGTGTCGGGTCACGTCACGAGGAGCCGGGGCGCACCGGCTTCGCGCACCTCTTCGAGCACCTGATGTTCCAGGGCAGTGCGCACGTGGCCAACGGCGAGCACTTCCAGGCGCTCATGGGCGTCGGGGGGCGGCTCAACGCGACGACCTGGTTCGACCGCACCAACTACTTCGAGACGATCCCCTCGGGGGCGCTCGAGCTGGCGCTGTGGCTCGAGGCCGACCGCCACGCCAACCTCCTCGCGGCGGTCAACCAGGCCAACCTCGACAACCAGCGGGACGTCGTCAAGGAGGAGAAGCGCCAGCGCTACGACAACCAGCCCTACGGCCAGGCGCTCGCGACGGTCTACGCCACGGTCTTCCCCGAGGGGCACCCCTACCACCACCCGACGATCGGGTCGATGGAGGACCTCGACGCGGCGTCCGTGCAGGACGTCCACGACTTCTTCACGGCGCACTACGCGCCGGACAACACGGTGCTGACGATCGTCGGCGACGTGACGGCGCCGCGGGCGATCGAGCTCGTCGAGCGCTACTTCGGGCACATCACGCACCGTGCGCAGCCCCGGCGGGCGCCGGTGGCGCCGCTGCCGCCGCTCAGCGAGCCGGTGCGGGTCGAGGTGGCCGACGAGGTGCCCAACGACCGCATCCACCTCGCCTTCCGGTTGCCGGCCGAAGGGGGCGACACCCGCGACGAGTTCCTCGCCGCGTCGATGGCGCTCGACTGCCTTGGCGGCCTGAGCTTTTCGCCGCTGGAGCAGACCCTCGTGCGTGAGGAGCAGCTGGCCAACAGCGTCGACGTGGGCGCCATGGGCTTCGTCGACGGGGTCTCGCTCGGGCTCGTCGTCGCGGACGTCGCCGAAGGGGTCGACACCGACGCCCTGGAGGAGCGCATCTGTGCCGAGCTGACGGCCTTCGCCGACGCGGGGCCGACGCCCGAGCAGATGGAGGCGGTGCGCGCGCAGGCCGAGCGGGGCTGGCTGTCGGCGCTCGCGGCCAAGGACGAGCGGGCCGACATCATCGGTCACTACACCTGCCTCCACGACGACCCGGGCTACGTCAACACCTTCCTCGACCACCTGGCGGCCGTCACGCCCGAGCAGGTGCAGGCGGCTGCCGACCGGTGGCTGCGCCCGCAGAGCAGGGCCGCCGTCGTCTACCGCGTCGCCCAGGATCAGGAGGAGGTCGCATGAGCGACGTCGAGCAGAGCACACCTGTCGTGCCCCGGCCCGAGGTACTGCCCGCGGAGGAGTGGAGCTTCCCGCAGCCGCGGGAGACGGTGCTGCCCAACGGCATCCGGGCCCTCGTGCACGACGTGCCGGGGCAGTACGTCATCTCCGTGCGGACCTCGGTGCCGGCGGCCCTGCGGCACGAGCCGCGCGAGGTCGAGGGGGTCGCGTGGATCATGGCGCGGCTGCTCGACGAAGGCACCCGCACGCACGGTCAGCGCGAGCTGTCGGAGCTGCTCGAGCGACGCGGCATCGCGATCGGCGCGGGCATGAGCGAGGCGAGCCTCGGCATCGACATGGACGTGCCGCAGCGTCACCTCGCCGAGGCGCTCGACCTGATGACCCAGTGCCTCACCGAGCCCGCGCTGGCCGAAGGGGAGGTCGCCCGGCTGCGGCGCACCCGCCTGGCGGAGATCGAGCAGGAGCGGGCCTCGGCCGGTCGCCGGGCGCTCAAGCAGTGGGCCGCGACCTACTACGACCCGGCGACCCGGGCCAGCCGCCCGGCGTCGGGGACGGCGGAGTCCGTCGCAGCGATCACGCGTGAGGACGTCGTGGCCTTCCACGAGGCCCACGTGCACCCCGAGGGGACGACGGTCGTCGTCGCCGGGGACCTCTCGGGTGTCGACGTCGACGGGCTGCTGGCCCGGACGATCGGTGCGTGGACGACCGGGGGCCGCACGGTCTCGGTGGACCCGGCGCCGGCCCCGCGCGCGGCGGATGCGGCGCGGGTGGTGCTCGTCGACCGCCCGGGCTCCGTGCAGTCCGAGATCCTCCTCGGCAGCCCCGGACCGGACCGGCGGATCGACTCGGGGTGGGCCCCCTTCCCCGTGCTGGGCTACGTCGTCGGCGGTGCGCCCAATGCCCGCATCGACCAGGTGCTGCGCGAGGACAAGGGGTACACCTACGGCATCCGGGCGGGCTTCCGGCCGCGGCAGGTCGGATCGGCCTTCGTGGTGTCCGGGTCGGTGCGCGCCGACTCCACGGTCGACTCGCTGCGACTGCTCACGCAGATCCTCGACGACGTCGCCGGTGGGCTGACCGAGGAGGAGACCCGCGCGGGTGTCGACTTCATGACCCTCACGGCCCCGGGGCGGTACGACACCGCTGACGCCATCGCCGACGAGACGAGCGGGCTGGCGGGCGACAACCTGCCGCTGACCTTCACCAGCGACGTCATCGCCGCGATGCGCGGGCTGACCGCCGCCGACCTCGACCGGGCCTGGCGTGAGCACGTCTGCGCCGAGCGCACGATCGTCGTCGTCGGGGACGCCGCGCTCTATCGCACCGAGGTCGAGGCCCTCGGTCTGGGGCCGGTGACCGTCGTCCCGAACTAGGGGCGCTCCATCGGTTGTGGGTTGAACCGGTAGCCCCGGGCGCCGGCAACCCGTGAGGGAGGCTTGCCGGCAGGCTGGGCTACCACTTCAACACACAACCGTGTGGTGTCTCCCGAGGTTGTCCACACATCGCGCGGGTCGAGGGCAGCGGGCACTCCCTTCGGCTGTGCTGGCGAGATGATCTACACGAGCCGTCAGGTCCACGCCCGGGTCACCGCCCGCGAGATCTCCCGGGTCATCGCGAGCGGACAACTGATCAGGGCAGGCCGCTACTACGTCACGCCAGGCACGGACGAAGGGGTGCGCGCGGCTCTGGCGGCCGGCGTGCGCCCGACCTGTGTCACCGCGGCCGAGGTACACGGGCTGTGGGTGCCGCCCGTGGCCGGCCGGCACGTGTACACGAGACGCGGGAGCCCGGGTGTGGGGTGGGTCGGCCACGGGTGGCATCCGTCGTGGCCGGAGTCGGACCCGATTGCCTCGCCGGGGCTGCTGCTCCGGCACGCCATCAGGTGCCTCGACCCGCTCGAGGTCGGCATCCTGGCCGACAGTGCCCTGCACGAGGGCCTGCTGGACCAGGACGCGGTGGCCGCGCTGGCTGCGACTGCTCCTCGCGGGGTCCGGCGGGTCCTCGAGCGGGCATCCGGCACGGCGGAGTCGGGGACGGAGAGCAAGGTCAGACTCTTCTTGCTGCTCCACAACGTCAGCGTCACCCCGCAGGTGCAGATCCCGGGAGTCGGACGCGTGGACAACCTCGCGGGTCGGCGGTGGATCATCGAGTGTGACAGCCGACAGCACCACACGGGCAAGGACACGTACGCCAAGGACCGAGCGCGTGATCTGCGGGCTCTCGAGCTGGGCTACTTCACGACCCGGCTGACGCACGCGATGACCTTCGCCGGGTGGTCGAGGACGTCGGCCACCCTGTTGCAGGTGATCAGGTCAGGTCGGCACCTGGACCCACCGGATCGCTGGGCCCTCTGACCATGGTTGTGTGTTGAACCGGTAGCCCTGGGCGCCGGCGGCCCGTGGGGGAGGCTCGCCGGCAGGCTCGGCTACCACTTCAACACACCATCAGCGGGGACCCAGGGCGGCTCAGGCGTCAGGGGCCAGCCGAGCGAGTACCTCGTCGTGGAGCAGCCCGTTGGTGGCGACGGCATTGCCGCCCCAGGGGCCGGGCTTGCCCTCGAGCGAGGTGAACCGGCCCCCGGCCTCCTCGACGATCGCGACGAGGGCCGCCATGTCGTAGACCTCGAGCTCGGGCTCGGCGGCGACGTCGACCGCGCCCTCGGCGACGAGCATGTACGACCAGAAGTCCCCGTAGGCGCGGGTGCGCCACATGTCGGAGGTCAGGTTGAGGAAGCTGCGCCCGCGGCCGCCCTCGCGCCAGCCGTCGAGCGAGCTGTAGGACAGCGAGGCGTCGCCGAGCCGCCCGACGCGGGAGACCCCGATCTGCTTGGCCTGGGCGAGCGAACGACCGGTCCACGCGCCGGCGCCCTTGGCGGCCCACCAGCGACGCCCAAGGGCAGGGGCGGCGACGAGCCCGACGACGCAGTCCTCTCCGTCGACGAGGCCGATGAGCGTGGCCCAGACGGGCACGCCGCGCACGAAGTTCTTCGTCCCGTCGATCGGGTCGATGATCCAGCGCCGCTGCGACTCACCCGTGCTGCCGAACTCCTCGCCGAGGATCGAGTCGCGTCCGCGGGAGCGGGCCAGCTGCGCGCGGATGGCCTCCTCGCAGGACCGGTCGGCGTCGCTGACGGGGGTGAGGTCCGGCTTGGACTCGACGACGAGGTCGTCCGCCTGGAAGCGGGACATCGTGATCCGCTCGACCTGGTCGGCCAGCACGTGGGCCAGGCGCAGGTCGTCGGCGTAGGGGGAGGAAGCCATGCCGGTCAACGTACCCGGACCGCGGGGGTGGGGCGGTGTCAGCCCTGTGCTTCTTCGCCGGAGCGTGCCCGCAGCAGCCGACGAAGGGAGTCCAGCCGCAGCTCCCCGCCCGGCCCGGCGTGCCCGGCCGCCACCCAGGCGTCGAGGGCGCAGTCGGGCTCGTCGTGGGAGCAGCCGCGCGGGCAGCCCCGGTCGGCGCCCTCGGCGAGCTCGGGGAAGTGCCCGATGATCCGGTCGGGCTCGACGTGGGCCAGGCCGAAGGACCGGATGCCGGGGGTGTCGATGATCCACCCCGCCGCGTCCGGGTCCACCTCCGCCTCCGTGGTGGGCATTTCCCTAGGCAGATGCGCGTCGGAGGGGTCGGGAGTGCGCATTTCCCTAGGCAAATGCGCAGGGAGGGGCGGCAGGCGCAGGCCGAGGGCGCTCGTCGAGGTGTGCCGCCCCCGGCCGGTGACGTCGTTGACGTGGCCGGTCGCCCGGTCGGCGTCGGGGCACAGCGCGTTGACGAGCGTCGACTTGCCGACGCCCGAGTGCCCGACGAGCACCGACGTGCGCCCGGCGAGGCGACCACGCAGCTCGGCGAGGCCTTCGCTCCCTTCGGTCAGCACGGACGTGACGACGTGGGGGACGTCGAGCGGGGCGTACTGCGCGAGGAAGTCCTCGGCCGAGGCGAGGTCGGCCTTGGTGAGCACAAGCAGCGGGTCCATGCCGGCGTCGTAGGCCGCGACGAGGCAGCGGTCGATGAGCCGGGGGCGCGGCTCGGGGTCGGCGAGCGCGGCCACGACGACGAGCTGGTCGGCATTGGCGACGATGACCCGCTCGACCGGGTCGGTGTCGTCGGCGGTGCGCCGCAGGACCGTGGCCCGCTCCTCGATCCGCACGATCCGGGCGAGGGTGTCGGGCCGGCCGGAGGTGTCGCCGACCATGGCGACTCGGTCACCGACGACGACGGGGGAGCGACCCAGCTCGCGGGCGCGCATGGCGATGACGATCCGCTCGGGCAGGCCTTCGCCGGCGGGGACGAGCGTCGTCCAGCGCCCCCGGTCGACGGCCGTGACCCGGCCGACGATCGCGTCCTCGTGCTTGGGTCGCTCCTTGGTGCGGGGCCGGGAGCCGCGGCGGTTGGGGCGCACCCGGACGTCCGACTCGTCCCAGCTGCGCGCGGACCTGCCCATCAGCCCTCCGTGGCCTCGAGCATGCCGTCCCACAGGTGGACGAACTGCGGCAGCGTCTTGCCCACCGTCGCCGGGTCCTCGATGACCGTGCCCGGGGCGCGCAGCGCGAGCAGCGCACCGGCCATGACCATGCGGTGGTCGGCATAGGTGTGGAAGGTGTTGGGGCGCAACGGTGCCGGGTCGATCCGCAGCCCGTCCTCGAGCTCGGTGACCCCGACGCCCAGGCCACCCAGCTCGCGCGAGAGCGCCGCGATCCGGTCGGTCTCGTGGCCACGGATGTGCGCCACGCCGCGGATGATCGAGGGCCCGTCGGCGCACGCGGCGAGGGCCGCGACGACGGGGGTCAGCTCGGCTGCGTCGTGCAGGTCGACGTCGATGCCGCTAGGGCGGCCGTCGCCGGCGACGGTGAGCGTGCGGGAGTCGAGGCTGACCTCGGCGCCCATCTGGTCGAGGACGTCGCGGATCATGTCGCCGGCCTGGGTGGTGTGCCCGGGCCAGTCGGGGACCGACACCCGGCCGCCGGCGACGAGCGCGGCGGCGAGGAAGGGCGCGGCATTGGACAGGTCGGGCTCGACGGTGACGTCGAGCGGCAGCAGCTCACCGGGCTCGACCCGCCAGGTGTTGGCCTCGGAGTCGTCGACGGCTGCGCCGGCGTCGCGCAGCGCCTCGACCGTCATCTCGATGTGCGGGAGCGAAGGGAGCGGCTTGCCGTCGTGCACGACCGTCACGCCCTCGTCGAAGAGTGAGCCGGCGAGCAGCAGGGCCGAGATGAACTGGGAGGACGCGGAGGCGTCGAGCACGACGCGCCCGCCGCGCACGGAGCCGGTGCCGTGGACGACGAAGGGGAGCGTGCCCCTCCCTTCGTCCTCGACGGTGACGCCGAGGTCTCGCAGCGCGTCGATGATCGCGGCCATGGGCCGCACCCGCGCGTGCTCGTCGCCGTCGAATGGCACCGGAGCGCTCGCGAGCGCCGCGACCGGCGGCAGGAAGCGCATGACGGTGCCGGCGAGGCCGCAGTCGACGGGGCGGCCGCCGCGCAGCGTCGCAGGGGTGATGATCCAGTCGGGGGAGCCGCCGGTGGAGGTGGCGTCGTCGACGCTGGCGCCGAGCTGCCGCAGTGCCTGGGCCATGAGCTCGGTGTCGCGGGAGCGAAGGGGGCGACGCAGCCGCGAGGTGTCCGACGCCAGGGCGGCGAGGACGAGGTATCGGTTGGTGAGGGACTTGCTCCCCGGCAGCGTCACGGTCGCGTCGAGGCGACCGGACGCTGCCGGGGCATGCCAATCAGGACTGGTCATCGCGGGTCAGGACACCGCACTTTTCGCCTGGAGGGCGGCCAGCTTGGCCTCGCGGGCCGCGGCCTTGCGGGCCTGGCGGGCGGTGCGCTCGACGCTCTCGCCGGCGAGCTTGGCGCGGTAGGCGACGCCGGGCTTACCGGCGGTGTCGACGGCGGCGAGCAGCAGGCCACCCATGAGGCTGACGTCCTTGATGAACTGGGTGAGCTTGCCGGCCTTGGCCTGCGGGTCGGACTCGGCCCAGAAGTTGTGCGTGGCCGTCGTCGGGGCCATCGTCCCGAGCAGGAGGGTGGAGGCCAGGCGCGGAGCCTTGCCGGTGGCGAGGAGCGCGCCGCCGGCGACCATCGCGGCACCGTTGGCGCGCACGAGCAGTTCGGTGTCGTCGGGCAGCTGGGTCTTGGCCGCGAGCGGCTTGGTGACCGGCTCCGCGGCGGGGGCGTGGGCGGCGGGGAAGCGCAGTGCGTTGATCCCGCCCCAGATGAAGATGCCGGCGAGCATGGGTCGGGCGATGCGACGAACGATCATGGGTGATGCTCCTTGTCGTCGTGGGTGCGTCGGGAGGTTCCCGACGGTACGTCCCTACCGTAGTCGCCGTCGAGGCCTAGGCTCGAGGCGTGTGCGGACGTTATGCGGCCACGGCCAACCCGGATGACCTCATCGAGGAGTTCGAGATCGACGCGGACCGGACGGGTGACCCGTCGCGCTCGATCCTCAAGTCCCCGCAGGACCCGCCGCCGGGGACCCCTGACTACAACATGGCGCCGACGAAGCAGGCCCCGGTCGTCCTCACCCGCGTGCCGAAGGGGGCCCGTCGAGGCTCGGGCCCGGCCCTCGCACCTCAGGAACCGGGGGTGGGGGTGCGTCAGCTGCGGCTGCTCACCTGGGGTCTCGTGCCGTCGTGGGCGAAGGAGACCAAGGTCGGCCTGCGGATGACCAATGCCCGCGCGGAGACGGTGCTCGACAAGGCGGGCTTTGCCAAGGCGGCGGTCGCGCGGCGGTGCCTCGTGCCGGCGGCGGGCTGGTACGAGTGGCAGGTCTCGCCGGTGGCGACTGACAGCAAGGGCAAGCCGCGCAAGCAGCCCTTCTTCATCCACCGCGAGGACGGGCAGCCGATCGCCTTTGCGGGGTTGTACGAGTTCTGGCGGGACCGGACAGTGGTCGCCAACGACGACCCGCAGGCGTGGCTGACGACCTTCACGATCGTCACGACGGCGGCCGACCCGGGCATGGACCGCATCCACGACCGGCAGCCGCTGGTGCTCGAGCGGGAGGACTGGTCGCGCTGGCTGGACCCGGGGCTGACCGACCCGGCCGAGGTGGGGGAGATGCTCGCCTTCGCGCAGCCGGGTCGCTTCGCGGCCTACCCGATCTCGCCGGCGGTGGGCGCGACGCGCAACAACGGGCCGGGGCTGCTCGAGCCGCTGCCGGCGTCGGAGCTGGTCGGCGTCGTCGACCCGGAGACAGGAGAGGTGATCAACGGTGGTTGACGCGACCACGGAGGTGGCCACGCAGCAGGGCCCGGCCAGGGTCCACCTCACGCCGGCGAAGGGGGAGCCGCGCGGCTCCCTGCTGCTCACCCACGGGGCGGGCGGCGGCATCGGTGGCGTCGACCTCGTCGCGATCGAGGCGACCCTGCCGCAGCACGGGTGGCAGGTGGTGCTCGTGGAGATGCCGTGGAAGGTGGCTGGCAAGAAGGTCGCCCCCATGCCCCCGAAGCTGGACGCGGCCTGGCGCGAGATCGTCCCGGTGGTGCGCGGGCAGCTGCACGAGCGGGTGGTCTTCGGTGGGCGCAGCGCGGGGGCGCGGGTGTCGTGCCGGCTCGCGGTGGAGATGGGGGCGGCGGGCGTGCTGGCGCTGAGCTTCCCGCTCATCCCGCCGGGCAAGGGCGAGGAGGCTTCGCGCATCCACGAGCTGGTCCTGCCGGTCGAGGCGGGGCTGCCGGTGCAGGTCGTGCAGGGTGCCCGGGATGCCTTCGGCTCGCCGGCGAAGGTCCTCTCCCGGCTGCGGCGCGAGCTCGGCGACCGGGCGGACGAGGTCCTCGCCGAGCAGGTGCGGGTCGACGAGGCGCCGGGCACCCACTCCTTCACCGATGGTGACGCGGTGGCGGCCGCGGTCGTCGACTACTGGGCCCCCAGCCCCTGACCCCCGGTCCCTGAGGAGCGAGGCCGTCCACGGCCGAGCGTCTCGAAGGGACGTCACCAATCTCCCTTCGAGACGGCGCTGGCGCGCCTCCTCAGGACCCGGAGCGAGGCCGCCTGCGGCCGACGTCTCCCCCCCGGTCCCTGCCCTTCGAGACGGCGCTGGCGCGCCTCCTCAGGACCCGGAGCGAGGCCGCCTGCGGCCGACGTCTCCCCTCCGGTCCCTGAGGAGCGAGGCCGTCCACGGCCGAGCGTCTCGAAGGGACGTCACCCACATCCCTTCGAGACGGTCGCAGAGCGACCTCCTCAGGGAGCGGAAACCTCTTCCCGGTCCCTGAGGAGCGAGGCCGTCCACGGCCGAGCGTCTCGAAGGGACGTCACCGACCTCCCTTCGAGACGGTCGCGGGGCGACCTCCTCAGGGAGCGGCGGGTAAATCGCAGAGCGACCTCCTCAGGGAGCGGGGGGGGTAAGTCGCGGGGCGACCTCCGCAGGGAGTGGGGGGTCAGCGGCCGAGGGCGAGCAGGATCGCGAGCACCTCGTCGGGGTCGGTGAGGCGCTCGCCGTAGAGATCGCGCACCTGGTTCATCCGGTAGCGCACGGTCTGCGGGTGGACGTGCAGCGTCGCGGCGACGAGCTCGCGGCGTCCCTGCAGCAGCAGCCAGGCGCGCAGCGTGTCCTGGAGCCGCGCGGCGGTCTCCTCCGGCAGCCCGGCGAAGGGAGCCAGCGCCGCCTCGCGCAGGTCGGCAAGCGCCGCGGGGTCGGCGTGCAGCACGAGCTCCGGCAGCACGGCGTCGGTGTCGACGACCCCGGGCAGGTGCAGCTCGGCGGCGGCGAGGGCACGGGTGTACGACCCGGCGACCTCGGCCCAAGGGCGGGCGGGGCCGACGGTGGCGTCGTGGCCGTCGAGGATCTCGAGCAGCCGGGCCCGTGAGCGACCGCCGCTGTCGGGCACGAGCAGGACGGACTGGTCGGGGCCGGCGCCGGGGAGGTCCTCGGCGAGGGTGAGGGTCCGCGGGTCGAGCATGCCCGCGGTGGTCAGGATGCGCTGGCGGTCGACGAGCACCGCGGTGAGCGTGCGCGGGGGGACCCAGTCGGCGGCGTTGACGGCGTCGTCGAGGGTGGCTTCGGGCAGCCCGGTGAGCAGGCCGCGGGTCAGGCGGTCGAGGTGGACGAGGCGCTCGCGCTCGGCGCTGCTCGTCTGCTGGTTGTGGCCGGCGACGGAGGCGGCCGACAGCTCGTCGATGTAGGTGAAGACCAGCTCGGCGAAGCGGCCGAGCGTCGCGGCGTCCACCCCGGCCGCGACCGCCTCGACCGACAGCTCCCGCCACGCGGCGCTCGCGCCGACGCGGTAGGCCGACAGCAGCGCCTCGACCGGCCGCCCCCGCTTGGCCTCGGCCTGCCCGAGCTCACTGGCGGCGGCGACGCCGACCCCGACCGGGGCCGTCTTGGGCGCGGTCCCGGAGGCCAACCCGACGAAGCTCGCGAGCGAGACCTGCACCGCCCGCTCGATGATCTTGCCCATCCGCCCCTGGAAGGGCACGTCGTAGGCCGGCACCTGCTGCATGACCTCGGCGACGACGACCGAGGCCACGCGCGGCAGCTGGGCGCGAAGGGCGGCGACCGTCGCCTCGTCGAGGACCAGCCCGGCCGCCTGCCGGGCCGTGCGGCCCGTCTGGTCCACTGCCACGGTCACTCCCTTCGTCCGCCGCCCGGCTCCCGGCCCGCATTTCCCTAGGGAAATACGCACTCCACCGCATTTCCCTAGGGAAATACGCGGACCTTGTCCCGAGCGAACAAATCTACGGCTCCAACCTTACTCATCAAGGACAGCGCACGGCCTTGGTTGACCCGGGAGGATGGAGACATGACAGCAACAGCATCCCGTCCTCGGACCGGGAAGGGCACCCGTTCGCTCCGCGACACCGCTGCCCGCATCGTCCAGGGCCTGGCCACGCCGGTCGTGCCGGACGACTACCTCGACCTCTTCGCCCCCCTTCGCTCCGGGGCCGACCTGCGCGGCCGCATCGTCGCGATCACGCCCGAGACCCGCGATGCCGCGACGATCACGATCCGCCCCGGCCGTGACTGGCAGGGCCACGCGCCGGGCCAGTACATCCGCGTCGGCGTCGACGTCGACGGCGTGCGCCACTGGCGCGCCTACTCCCTGACCTCCGACACGAGCGCCCGCGACGGCCTGATCTCGATCACGGTCAAGGCGATGCCCGACGGCCTCGTCTCGCAGCACCTCGTCCACCGCGCCACGCCCGGCACGATCATCCAGATCGACCAGGCCAGCGGTGACTTCGTGCTGCCGCAGTCGGTCCCGGCCAAGGTCCTCTTCCTCACCGGCGGCTCCGGCATCACCCCCGTCATGGGCATGCTGCGCAACCACGACTTCGACGGTCTCGACGTCGTCCACGCGCACTCCGCCCCGACGGCCGACGATGTGATCTTCGCCCGCGAGCTCGCTGCCGCACCCACCGGCGTGCGCGCCATCGTGCGGCACACCGACGACGAGGGCATGCTCACTCCCGACCAGCTCGACGAGGTCGTCCCCGACTGGCGCGAGCGCGAGACGTGGATCTGCGGGCCGACCCCGATGCTCGATGCCTTCGAGGAGCACTACGCCGCGCAGGGTCACACCGAGCTGCTCCACGTGGAGCGCTTCCGCCCGAGCATCGTCGAGGCGGGCGAAGGGGGGACCGCCTCCCTTCGCGTCGGCCAGGAGACGACCACCCTCGACCTCGACGGCGGCACCACCATCCTCGACGCCGCCGAGGACGCCGGCGTCCTCATGCCGAGCGGCTGCCGCATGGGCATCTGCTTCGGCTGCGTCCTGCCCATGACCGACGGCTCCGTGCGCGACCTGCGCACCGGCGAGCTGACCACGACCACTCCGGACGACCCCGCGGTCAAGGTGCAGACCTGCATCTCCGCGGTCGCCGGCTCCTGCACGATCGAGACGACGGAGAGCTGACATGACTGCCACCCTCGAGCGCCCCACCCGCACCACCGACGCCCGCATCACCGGCGGCCGGTCCGAGGTCGTCCACACCCGCGTCAACGCGAGCGACGACCCGATCGCCCACCTGACCCCCGAGGACATCGAGGAGATCGGGCGCGAGCTCGACGAGATCCGCGCCTCGGTGATGGACGACCTCGGCGAGGCCGACGCCCGCTACATCCGCCGGATGATCTCCACCCAGCGCTACCTCGAGATGGGTTCGCGGGCGGTGCTGCTCTTCAGCGGCAACCCGATCGCCTGGGTCGCCGGCACCGCCGGCCTGAGCGTCGCCAAGATCCTCGACAACATGGAGATCGGGCACAACATCATCCACGGCCAGTGGGACTGGATGCGCGACCCCAAGATCCACTCGTCAGTGTGGGAGTGGGACAACGTCACCCCCGCCGACCACTGGAAGAACAGCCACAACAAGGTCCACCACACCTACACCAACGTCGTCGGCCACGACAACGACCTCGGCTACGGGATCATGCGGGTCGACGACGCCCAGAAGTGGTACCCCGCCTACCTCGCGCAGCCCCTGCTCAACTTCGTCAACGCGACCTTCTTCGAGTACGGCATCGCCGCCTACGACCTCGAGCTCGGCGCCAACTGGAAGACGCGCAAGGACAACCCGCAGTGGCAGGCCGAGGCCAAGCAGGTGGTCAACAAGATCAAGAAGCAGGCCGCGAAGGACTACCTGCTCTTCCCGCTGCTGTCCGGCCCCAACGTCGTGTCGACCCTTGCGGCGAACTTCGTCTCGAACATCGTGCGCAACTACTGGACGCACTCGGTCATCATGTGCGGCCACTTCCCGGCGGGGGTCAAGACCTTCACCAAGACCTCGATCGACGGGGAGACCCGCGGCGAGTGGTACCTGCGCCAGATGCTCGGCTCGGCCAACATCTCTGGGTCGCGGGCGATGCACATCGCCACGGGCAACCTCAGCTACCAGATCGAGCACCACCTCTTCCCGGACATGCCGAGCCGGCGCTACCAGCAGATCGCGCCGCAGATCCAGGCCCTCTTCGACCGGTACGGGTTGGACTACGTCTCCGGTCCGCTGCACCGCCAGGTCGCCTCCGCGTGGAGCGAGATCATCCGCCTGTCCCTGCCCAACGACACCTCGCTGCGGCAGACGGTCCGCATCCTGCGCACGAAGGGGATGAAGGGCCTCAAGGCGCGCGCCCGCGCCACCCGCTTCCGCCCGGCCTGACCCCTCGCTCTATGCCCTTCGCTCCCTGAGGAGGTCGCTCTGCGACCGTCTCGAAGGGAGACCCCGGCCACCGCTCCCTGAGGCGCTCTGCGACCCACGACCACCGCTCCCTGAGGAGGTCGCTCTGCGACCGTCTCGAAGGGACATTGGTGACGTCCCTTCGAGACGCTCGGCCGCAGGCGGCCTCGCTCCTCAGGGACCGGGGGAGATTTCCGCTCCCTGAGGAGGTCGCTCTGCGACCGTCTCGAAGGGAGGTTGGTTGGTGACGTCCCTTCGAGACGCTCGGCCGCAGGCGGCCTCGCTCCTCAGGGACCGGGGAGAGGTTTCCGCTCCCTGAGGAGGTCGCTCTGCGACCGTCTCGAAGGGAGGTTGGGTGATGTCCCTTCGAGACGCTCGGCCGCAGGCGGCCTCGCTCCTCAGGGACCGGGGAGAGATTTCCGCTCCCTGAGGAGGTCGCTCTGCGACCGTCTCGAAGGGCGATCGGTGACGTCCCTTCGAGACGCTCGGCCGTGGACGGCCTCGCTCCTCAGGGAACGGAGGGGAGACGCTCGGCCGCAGGCGGCCTCGTTCCTCAGGGATCGGTGAGTGCTCCCTGGGTCAGCCCGGGTAGCCCTGCGGGTTGGCCGACTGCCAGCGCCAGGTGTCGGCGCACATCTGCTCGATGGTCCGGGTGGCACGCCAGCCGAGCTCGGCCTCGGCGCGGGTGGGGTCGGCCCAGAAGGCTGCGAGGTCGCCCGCGCGCCGCGGGGCCACCTCGTAGGGGATCGGCCGGCCGCTCGCGGCCTCGAAGGCCGCGACCATCTCGAGGACCGAGGTACCGCGTCCGCCGCCGAGGTTCCACTCGCGCACCGCGACCTCGGGGCGGGCGGCGAGGTGCTCGAGGGCGGCGACGTGACCCGCGGCGAGGTCGTCGACGTGGATGTAGTCGCGCAGCGGGGTCCCGTCGGGCGTGGGGTAGTCGTCGCCGAAGACCTGGAGCCGCTCCCGGCGCCCCACCGCCACCTGCGCGATGAAGGGCATGAGGTTGTTGGGGGTGCCCTGCGGGTCCTCGCCGATCGTCCCCGACGGGTGCGCGCCCACGGGGTTGAAGTACCGCAGCAGCGCGACCTGTGTCGTGCCGGTCGCGGCGACGTCGCGCAGCACCTGCTCCTGCATGACCTTGCTCCGCCCGTAGGGACTGCTCGCGCGCAGCTGGTCCCACGTCTCGACGTACGGGACGGGGGCGGCTTCGCCGTACACGGTCGCCGACGACGATAAAACGAAGGTGTCCACCCCGTGCCGCTCCATCGCCCGCAGCAGCGCGAAGGTCGTGCCGAGGTTGTTGTCGTAGTACTCGAGCGGGATCTGACTCGACTCGCCGACGGCCTTGAGCCCGGCGAAGTGGATGACGGCGTCGAAGCCCCCTTCGGCCAGGACCGCGGAGGTCTTGTCCGCATCGCGCAGGTCGAAGGCATGGCTCTCGATCGTCGTGCCGGTGAGCTCTTCGAGGCGTGGCAGGACGCTCGGGCGGGAGTTGACGTGGCTGTCGACGATGACGGGCGTGTGACCGGCGGCGACGAGCTGGACGACGGTGTGGGAGCCGATGTAGCCGGCACCGCCGGTGACGAGGACGCGCATGACGTCAGGCTATCGGCGCTCCCTGAGGAGGCGCGCCAGCGCCGTCTCGAAGGGTTACCCTTCGGCGGAGATGTGGCGCACCTGTGTGACCTCTGTCCACGACCCGTCGTCGCAGATGGTCGTGATGCGCTGCATGATCGTCGCCCGCAGCTGCGGGGGAGCGGGCTCGCAGGCGCAGGAGCGCTGGACGAGCTCGCGCAGCACCTGGTCGAGGTCGTGCTCGGCGAGGCAGGGGGCGCAGCCGGCGAGGTGCTGGGCGAGGGCGCGGGTGTCGTCGGGCGCCATCTCGCCGTCGAGGTACTCCATCATCCGGTGCAGCGCTGCGGAGCAGTCCATGTGCGCGTCGGCGGGGCTCATGCCGTGGTCTCCTTCGCGCTGGCGACGCCGCGGTCGGCGGCGTAGTCGGTGAGCTTTTCGCGCAGCTGGCGGCGGCCGCGGTGCAGCCGTGACATGACGGTACCGATGGGCGTGCCCATGATCTCGGCGATCTCCTTGTAGGCGAAGCCCTCGACGTCGGCGAGGTAGACCGCCATGCGGAAGTCCTCGGGCAGCTCCTGCAGCGCACGCTTGACCTGGGTGTCGGGCATGCGGTCGAGCGCCTCGACCTCGGCCGAGCGCAGGCCGCGGCTCGTGTGCTGCTCCGCCTTGTGCAGCTGGTAGTCCTCGACCTCGGGGGAGTCGGACTGCTTCGGCTCGCGCTGCTTCTTGCGATAGGTGTTGATGTAGGTGTTGGTGAGGATGCGGTACATCCACGCCTTGAGGTTGGTCCCCGGCTTGTACTGGTGGAAGGCCGCGAAGGCCTTGGCGTAGGTCTCTTGGACGAGATCTTCGGCGTCGGTCGGGTTGCGCGTGGTGCGCAGGGCGGCCGAGTAGAGCTGGTCGAGCAGCGGCATGGCTTCGCGCTCGAAGCGCGCGCGCCGCTCCTCGGTGGTCTCGTGGGCGACGTCGACGGAGGCGTCGGCCGCGGCCTGCGCGGAGGTCTCGTCGGTCGTGGGTTCAGTCATCGCGCTCCACCCTAGCGGGGTGGCGGTGCGCTCTCCGGCGTGCAGTACGAGCACCTGGACTCCTGTCCTTCGCGGCTGGTCTCCCGCGGTCCAACAGCCCGGCGGCCGCGCTCATTCCCGCCGGCGCGGGCGAGTCCTCCGCATTTCCCTCGGCACATGCGCCGGTGGGTGGCGATTTCCCTAGGGAGATGTGGGGGTGGGTGGTGATTTCCCTAGGGAGATGTGGGGGTGGGTGGTGATTTCCCTAGGCAGATGCGGGCGAAGGGGGTGGGCCGGGCACGGCGAAGGGGGCCGCCCGAGTGGGCGGCCCCCTTCGTCACGGGGTGCTCAGGCGTTGGGCTTCTTGCCGTGGTTAGCGGCCTTGCCCTTGCGCGAGCGACGCTTGCGGGCGCGCTTGCTCATGGTGACTCCTTGCGTGCGTGGTCCCGCCGGCGGGCCGGCGAGAGCTGGGACAAGGAGGCATTGTGTCACGATCGGGTCAGGGATCGCTCCTGCGGCCTACTGCCGCGCCCCGAGGGGTGGCATCATGGGGTCCGTGAAGAAGATCACTGCGCTGCTCGTCGGAGCGCTCCTCGCGTCCCTGTTCGCTGGTGGCGTGTTTCGCGCCGCCAACTACGAGTGGGCGGAGGGGACCTCGACCTCGGACAACTGGGAGTGGGCGAAGCAGTCCGGCAATTGGGAGTGGGCCGACGCCGGCGACAACTGGGAGTGGGCCGCACCCGGGTCTGACTCGGTGTCGCCCCGGGCCTGACCGCCACTGACGGGTCGGCCAGCTTTGGCCGGTCCACCCACCTCTACGTCGCGGTCGTCACGGCTGCCGCCGTGGTGGCCTTCGTGCTGGCGCTCGTCGTCAGCGGTCCGCCTGACAAGTGGGCGTGGACCACGGCCCTGCTCGTCGTCGGAGCCGTCGCCGGCCTGAGCCGCCCGCCCGCGATCGGCTCGATCCGCGTCTCGGTCTCGGGCATCGTGCAGATCGCCGCGATCCCGCTCGTCGGTCCCGTGGGCGCGGCTCTCGTCGCGGCCGTGCCGGGGCTCGTGCGCCGCAGCGGCCCGGTCAAGGACCTCTTCAACACCGCGCAGCGCGTGCTGCTCGTGCTCGCGGGCGCCGCGGCCTACGGCCTCGTCGGCGGCGAGCAGCTCACCTCGAGCCCGAGCACCAACGCGTGGGTGCTGTGGCTGCACATGATGGTGGCGGCCCTCGTCGCGGCGCTGGCCAACACGGTGCTCCTGGCCGGGGTGCTCCAGCTGAGCAGCGCCGGCTCGCTGCGCGTCATCACCGCCGATCTGCTGCGCCAGGTCATCCCCGACTACGCGAGCTATCTCGTGGCCGGCTACCTGCTGACGATCCTGTGGGCGCCGGCGGGGCTGGGCTGGATGTCGATCTTTTTCTTCCTCCCGTCGCTGCTCGTCATCCAGTGGGGGCTGCACCAGCACGCGAGCGAGTGGGCGACCCGCCACGACATGCTCACCCCCTTTGTCGAAGCCCTCGACATCCGCCGCCCCGGCGCCGCCGAGGAGGCGCGCCTCGCCTCGGGCGCGGCCCACGCGGTCGCGACGGGGCTCGGTCTGTCGCCGGCGCTCGTGGACCGCATCGCGACGGCCGCGCGGCTGCGTGACGTGGGCATGCTCGCGCTCGACGGGGCGGCGCCGGCGATCGTGCGGCGCGACCACTCGCTGGCGGCGCGCGAGGTCGTGGGGTCGGTGACCTTCCTCCGGGCGACGCTCGACCTCGTCGACGGCCACCACGAGCGGGTGGACGGTCAGGGCCACCCCCTCGGGCTCGTCGGCGGGGAGATCCCGCTCGGTGCGCGGGTCCTCGCCGTCGCCGACACGTGGGCCCACCTGCGGGCCGAAGGGTGGTCCGCCCGTGACGCCGTCGACCACTGCGAGTCGCAGGTCGGGCAGAGCCTCGACGAGTCGTGCGTCGCGGGGCTGCGGCGGGCCCTCGAGCGTGACCAGCTGCCGCAGGTGACGTCGTGAGGCTCGCTCAGCGGTTGCGGCCGGGGCTGACCCTCTTCGGGGTGGCGGTGCTCCTCGGGTCGATGGCGGCCGTCCAGGCGGACATCACGGAGCCGATGGTCACGCCCTTCGCCGTCGCGGCGGTCTTCGCGATCGTCATCGGCGAGCAGGTGCCGATGCAGTTCTCCCAGCGGGTCATCGCGCCGTTGACGACCGCGCCGGCGCTCGGGCTGATCCTTGCCCCGCTCGGTGCCGCCTCCGGTGAGGTGCCGAGCGCGTGGACCGTCCTCGCCGTCATCTGGCTGAGCATCCTCGTCGGCGGCCTCGTCGCCCGGGTGCGTGGGCGCTCGGTCGTCGAGGGCTCGCTGGGGTCACGATTCCTCGGCATGGCTGTGACGACGGCGCTGGCGCGGGGGGTGTCCGTCGACGGTCAGACGCTCGTCGACTGGGCCTTTGCCGCGCACGTCCACCCGGCGCTCGGCGCGCTCGGTCTCATGCTCGCCGCGCTCATCGGTGGCCTCGCCGAGCGGGTGCTCGACAACGTCGTCGCGTGGCTCGGGCAGGGGCAGCGCCTCGCGCACATCGTCGCCGCGGAGGTCGGCCCGATCACGGGCATCTCGGTGTCGACGGTGGCGACCGGTCCGCTCATCGCCCTCGCCACGCCGGTGCTCGGTTGGGCCGCGATCCCGCTGCTCATCGTCCCGGTGCTCGTGACCTATCTCTCCGTCCGGCGCCTGGTGAGCACCCGGCAGTCGCTCGACGAGTCGCTGCTCGCGATGTCGCGGCTCAGCGAGGTCGTGGGGCTGACCCGGTCGGCGCACGTGCGCCGGGTGGCGGACCTCGCGTGCGCCGTGGGGCACCAGCTGGGTCTCGACGCGGCCGGCATCCGTGACGTGGAGCGCACGGCGTTGCTCCACGATGTCGGGCAGCTTGGTCTGAGCGAGCCGTTGCGGGGTGGGGCGACGCTCTACGCCGGTGACGGCGAGCAGGCCGAGATGGCGCAGGCCGTGACCCGGATCCTCGGCGAGACGCCCCAACTGGCGCGGCTGCTGCCGCTCGTCACCCAGGTGGGCACGCCCTTCCGCCGCACCCGCGAGTTCGGCGAGCACATCCCGCTGCCGAGCCGCATCGTGCGGGTGGCCAACGCCTGGGACGACATCACCGAGGGCGCACGCTCGCCCCGTGCCCAGGAAGTGGCGCTCGAGCGGCTGCACCTCGGTCTCGGCTATGACTACGACCCCGAGGTCGTCGCGGCGCTCGAGCGGACGCTCAGCGCGGGGTGAGCATCACGACGCGTCGCGCGTGACGTGGACCCAGAAGCCGGAGGACGTGCCGAAGCGAGCCCGGTGGCCTGACCACCGCACGTTGAGCGTCGTGCCGGTCGTGGTGTCGACGACGGGCACCCTGATCGTCGGGCTGCCGCCCGAGGCGCCGACGAGCAGCCCGCGGGATGCGGCGTACTCGTTGGCCGTGACCTGCACCGTGATGACCGGAGAGCTGTCGGTCGCCGTGATGACCACCCAGCCGCGGCTGTCGACGGAGACCCGCTCGATGCCGATGCAGGCGCGGTGGCTCGACCGCTCCGCCCGCGGGTAACCGTCGGCCGGCAGGAGGATGTGGCACGAGGTGAGCGTCACGGACCCGGCCGGCACCGTCGCCGGGTGCGAACCACCGGACTGCCCGACGGCGACACCCGTGCCGACGGCGAGCGCGACGGTCGCGAGGCCCGCGACCCAGCCGGCGCGCCCCATCACATCGCCTCGCGGACGGCGGCGAACCAGACATTGGAGTTGGTGCTCGCCGCGAGCTTGTAGTCGGAGGCGTTGGCCAGGTTGAGTCGCCGCTTGCGCTTGGTGTCGTAGAGCGAAAACGTCGCGTAGGTGCTGCGCGAGTCGGCCCCGACGAGGATCCCGCGCATGGCGATCGTCTCGTCGGCGACGGCGGCCACGGACGAGGTGCGCCCCTTGTAGGGGTAGTGGAGCTGGATGCGCCCGTTGGGCGTGATCCGCAGCTTCGTCACGCCGACGCACGTGTGCGTGCTGTTGTGGTGCAGGTAGGGCCCGCGCTTCGGGTCGAGCCGGATGACGCAGCCGACGAATTGCGTCTCCGGACCGACGAGCGCGGCACCCTCCGTGCTGGCCGTCTCGGGCCGAGCCGCGGCACTGCCCGCGGCGGCCACCGCCCCGAGCAACAGGGCGGCTGCCGCCCAGGCCGTCAACTTCGTGCGGGCGCGCGCAGGTGCGCGCAAGATCCCCATCCCCATGGCATGTCCCCAGTCGTTCGTGGTCGTCCTGCGACCCGGCTGACCCGGTCGGGCCAGCACGGCAGGAAGATAGCGCACCACGACGGCGCGACACCACCTGACGGGGCGACACCACCTGACGGGCGAAGGGCCCCCTTCGCCCGTCAGCGCGGCGTGATCGACGCGCTCGTCTTCGCGCCCGCCGCGGAGCCGGTGCGCCGTGCGGTGACCCGCACGGAGATCCGCTGTCCCCGGTCGCCGAGGTTGAGCGTGTAGGTTTTGGCGGTCTTGCCGGGCTTGGCGACGCCGTTGCGGTACCACTGGTAGGCGTAGCCGTCGGGGCGCGGGGTCCACGACCCGACCATGGCGGTGACCTGGTGGCCCGCCCTGGGTGTGGGGGCGTGGATCCAGGGGCTGGCCGTGGCGTGCAGCGGCACGGCGGTGCGGGCGGAGGTCGAGGCGGTCGCGGTGCGGCCGGAGCGGCGGGCGGTCACGGTGACGCTGATGTAGCGCCCGGCGTCGGCGGTCGTCAGCCGGTAGGTGCGGCCGGTGGCGCCGGCGATGGCGGTGCCGTTGCGCTTCCACCGGTAGGTGTACGACGTCGGGGTGGGGGTCCACGTGCCGGTCGAGGCGGTGAGGGTGCGGCCGACGGCACGGGTGCCGCTGATCCTGGGCACGGCGGTGGCGGTCAGGGCGGGCGGCTTGGTCGAGTTGTCGATGCGCACGACCGCCTGCGTGGCGGTGGCCGACTCGGTGGTGACGCGCAGCCCGCCGTCACGGTTGGTGAAGGTCCTGCCGGCGCCGACCGCGACCCGGTCGTCGGGCGCCCCGGTGGGGGTGGCGTCGAGGACGACGGTGCCGGAGGTCGCACCGAGGCGCAGCACCCGCACGCCGGTGTCCTGGCCGGAGGGGTTGCTCGCGTCGCGGCCGGTGGGGGTGCGGTACTCGACCCAGTAGCGCACGTGGGTCGTCGAGTCGGTGACGACGGCGGCGCGCACCCCGGTGCCGCCGGAGAGCGGCCGCAGGGTCACCCGCGTCGTGCCGAGGCCGACGGTGGTCGCGGCGGAGGGCGGCAGGATCCCGGCGATGAGGGCCTGCGGGGCCGAGAGCATCGGGGTGTCGTCCTGGGTGGAGGGGCCCATGATGTCGAGGGAGTCGCCGTACTCCTCCTCGCTGCACGCGCTCTCCCACATGCCGGTGTCGGTGAGGCGGCCGTCGGAGCGGGTGGCGCAGGTGAGCAGGTTGGCGTGCTCGAGCCCCATGTTGTGCCCGAGCTCGTGGGCGAGCACGGGCGTCGCCGTGTCGGAGACGTGCAGGATGCCGCCGGAGCTCGTGGACAGGCCGATCTGGCCGTAGCCGTAGCCGCAGGTGCGGTAGGTCGCCAAGGGCAGCTTGATGACGAGCGTCGCATTGGCCCGGCCGTCGTAGCCGGTGCGGTCGGCGGCCTGGCTCCACAGGCGCAGCAGGTCGCTGCCGCTGCACGTGTAGGCGGAGGTGAAGTGCGCGGCGACCGTCGGCGCCGCGATGCGCAGCCGCCCGGCGGACTGCTCGCTCCAGAAGGCGTCGGCGCCGGCCACCTGCCGGCGGGCGACGGTGGCGGTGACCGCCTCGCGGGTGGCGCCTCGGGGGGTGACCTCGACGTAGGTGATGCGGCGGGTGCTCGGTGCCTCGGCGGTGCTCGCGGTGGTCGTGGCGACGACTTGGTCGACCTGCAGGGCGGGGGCGCCGGGCGCGAGGGCGGCGTCGGTCGTGGCCTGGCCGAAGGGGGAGGACGCGGCCGCCGGCGTCCGGTCGGAGGCGTCGCGCAGCTGCGCGGGCCGCAGGCGGTGGCGGGCGGGCGTGGGCTCACCGGTGGGGACGGTGAGGGTGCGGTCGGCGCTCGCGGCGGCGACGACGCTGTCGGGGGCGGTGACGTCGACGGTCACGGTGTCGCCGGGGGAGGCGGCGGCCAGGGGGGCGGGGTCGAGGGGTACGAGGCGGCCCTCGGCCCAGATGCCGACGAGCTGGCGGGTGCCACCTTCGACCGCGGTCTTGAGCAGGGGGCCGGTCAGGCGCACCGTGGCCGTGTCGGTGCCGCCCGGCTGGGCGCTGGCGCCGGCCGCCGAGGTGACGGTGACGGCAGCGGTGAGCAGGGCGGGCAGGAGGGCGCGTGCGCGCATGGGTGGGCTCCGGGTGGCAGGCGGCGGCACGGGGCCGCAGCAGGGTGGCTCGGGTGGTCCGGCGAAGGCCGGGGTGAGTGTCGTAGGGATGATGGTGACACCGACCGCCCATGATGGCACCCGCGGTGCGCCCAGCGGTCCATGCGTGACGCTCACCCTGAGATCGCGTCGGGTCGTGGCTCAGGCCCGTCGTCGGGCGACGGAGCGGCTCTGGTTGGCGGCCCGGTGCCGCGCGGCGGCGAGGGTCCGCAGGGTGGAGGGCGACTCCCTCCCTTCGGCCTTGAAGGCACGTCGCATGGCCTGGAGGGAGGAAAAGCCGCACTCTTCGCTCAGCTCGGTCAGCCCGAGGTCGGGCTGCTGGCTGAGCAGGGCGACGGCCACCGAGACCCGCGTGGAGGTGATGCACCGGGTCACCGTCGTGCCGTTGTCGCGGAAGGCCCGCGAGAGGTGGCGCACCGAGACGGTGAAGGCGGCCGCGATCGTCTCGGGGCCGAGGTCGGTGTCGGCGTAGTGGTCGACGATGTGGTGCAGCGCTGCGGAGTAGAGGCTGTGCTGCTGGGCGCGCATCGGCCGCAGCCGGCCGTCGAGGACCAGGGCACCGAAGAGATCACGCACCGTCCGGTCGAGCAGGTGCCGGGAGAAGGGGCCGGTCGGTGGCTCCTGCAGCAGGCTCGTCAGGACGCTCTCGGTCGTGCGCACGAGCGCCGGGTCGACGGAGGTGACCTGCTCCAGCCCGGGGGAGGCCTCGAGGATGCCTCGCCCTGCGGAGACGGAACGAAAGCTGGCGAGGTACAGGCGTGCTCCGTCGGGCACCTCGAGCAGGCCGGTGTCGAGGTCGACGAGCAGGGTGGCGCGGGGGAGGCGGGTGCTTGCCCCGGCTCGGCGCAGGAGGCAGGTCCCCTCGAGGACGATGGCCATGGTCAGCGGGTGCCGCTCGCGGGTGGCGTCGACGGCGGTGGGGCCGGCCACGTGGCGCACCCGCAGATCGTCGGTGACGGGGCGCCACGTGCTCGCCGGTGCGGCGGTCTCCCCCCGGAGTGGCGCGTGGTGTGCGTCTAGGCTCATCCGGGCTCCCTCCGATCGATGGCGCTGCGTCCGATCCTGATCACTTCGTGTCCGAAAGTGATCGTATCGGGACACTGCCACCGGCCACGTCCGAACCTCGACGCCGTTGCGGTGCCACCCCGGCGGTGTGGGAGGATGTCGACGGCTCACCAGCCGCCCGTCGTGGCCTCACCCGGCCGCCGCAGGGCGCCCCTTGTCTGATCCCCGAGTTTGTCTGAGGTCTGTCTGCCGTGTCCGCGTCCGAGCCCACCACCACGTACGACCTGACTGCACCGCAGTTCGTCGCCCACGAGGGTGGCAAGGTCGAGGTACGGGCGACGAAGCCGCTGCGCGACGAGGACGACCTGTCGCTGCTCTACACCCCCGGTGTCGCGGACGTGTGCCTGGCGATCGAGCAGGACCCTGCGCTCTCGCGGGCCTACACCGCGCGCAACAACACCGTCGCCGTCGTCACCGACGGCACGGCCGTGCTCGGCCTGGGTGACATCGGCCCGCTCGCCGCGATGCCGGTCATGGAGGGCAAGGCGGTGCTCTTCAAGCACTTCGGTGGGGTCGACGCGATCCCCGTGTGCCTGGAGTCGGGGTCGGTCGACGAGCTCGTCGACGCGATCGCGCGGATGGCGCCGAGCTTCGGCGGCATCAACCTCGAGGACATCTCAGCGCCGCGGTGCTTCGACCTGGAGCGCAAGCTGCGCGAGCGGCTCGACATCCCCGTCTTCCACGATGACCAGCACGGCACGGCGATCGTCGTGCTCGCCGGGCTCATCAATGCGTGCCGGGTCGTCGACCGGGCCATCGGGTCGCTGAGCGTCGTCGTCAGCGGTGCGGGTGCGGCCGGTGTGGCCGTCACCCAGCTGCTGCAGCTGGCCGGCGTCACCGACATCGTCGTGTGCGACTCGCGCGGCATCATCGGCAAGCACCGCCACGACCTCGTGGCGCACAAGGAGATGCTCGCGGCGACGACCAATGTCACGGGCAAGACCGGCACGATCGGCGACGCGCTCAAGGGCGCCGACGTCTACATCGGCGTCTCGGGGGGCAACGTGCCGGAGGAACAGGTCGCGGCGATGGCCGAGGGGCCGATGATCTTTGCCCTGGCCAACCCGACACCCGAGGTGCACCCCGACATCGCGCACAAGTACGCGTCGATCGTCGCGACCGGCCGCAGCGACTTCCCCAACCAGATCAACAACGTGCTCGCCTTCCCCGGCATCTTCCGCGGGGCACTGGACGCCGGTGGTGTGCAGATCAGCGAGGAGATGAAGCTGGCCGCCGCCCGCGCCATCGCCGACCTCGTCGAGGAGCCGACGGCGGACAAGATCGTCCCGCCGGTGTTTCAGGAGGGTGTCGCCGAGGCTGTTGCTGCGGCGGTGGCGGCCCACGCGGGGTAGCCTCCAGCTCGTTGGTCGAGGTGCGAGGCCGCCTGCGGCCGAGCCGAGACCCCGCGTCCTGCGAAGGGAGCACGCGTGACCCACTGGCGGATCGCCCACGGCGTCGCCTGGGTTGGTGATGCCGACCGCGTCGCGCTGGTCGACACCCGTCGTGGAGCGCAAGCGGTGCCCATGCACGTGCAGGCGCCCTTCGCCACGCTGTGGACCGCCCTCGAGGGCGGTCAGGTCGCGCAGGCGAACCTCGAGATCGCTGCCGCGGGAGTCGTGGACGAAGGGGAGGAAGCCGCCTTCGTCGCGAGCTTCGTCGAGTCCCTGAGCAGCCTCGGGGTCGTCGAGAAGGTCATGTCGTGAGCAGCATCCCGCTGACGCTGGCCGAGGCGGTGCCGCTCGGCACCGTCCTGCTGCAGCGGCTGCTCGACGACGCGGGCATCCGCTCGCTCGTCATCAAGGGGCCCGCCTTCGTCGAGCTCGGAGTGCGTCGGCCGAGGCAGAGCAACGACATCGACCTGCTCGTGGCGCCGGGGGACAGGGAGGCCGCCACGGAGGCGCTCGCGGCTGCCGGGTGGTCGATCATCAGCCACTGGTTCCCGCCGGCCCTCGACGACGTCATCTACTCGACGACCTTCAGGCACGCGCAGTTCCCGTCGACCCTGGACCTGCACCACCACTTCAGCGGGTTCTTCGCCGACGACGCCTTCGATGCGCTGTGGCGCTCGCGATCGTGCGTCGCCGTCGCCCACCACGACGTCGTGACGGTCGGGCGCGAACACGCTCTCGTCATCGAGGGGCTCAATGCCTTCAAGATGCTCGAGGACGGCTCTCGAGCCGAGGCGGCTGATCGCGTCGTCGGCGTGGTCGCCGATATCGATGTGGACGCCGTGGCTGAGGCCGCCGAGAGCGTGGGGGCCCGACACACCGCCGCGCCCCTCATCACGGCCTTGGGAGGTGGGTCGCCAAGCAGCTCGCCCCCGCCCGGCTACGAGCAGTGGGTGCAGCGCGGTGCGCGCAACAGCGGCCGCGACCTGATCATCGACATCCTGAGTCGCGCGCCGGGCCAGGCGCCCCGGGTCGTCTGGGAGCAGCTGACTCTCGACCCCGACGTCGCCCGCTTCTGGGCTGCCACCCACGGTGTGCCCTATCGCAGCCCGCAGCAGATCCTCTGGGTGCGCGTGCGACGGGCCCTCGCTCTGCGTCGCTGACGGCCTGCCGTCAGATCGTGTACTCCACCCCGTGAGTGCCGGAGATCATCCCGGCGCCGACGGTGTTGCCCGTCGCCGGGTCGATGAGGATGAAGGAGCCGGTTGCCCGGTGGGTCGCGTAGGCATCGACCGCCAGTGGCTGCGACAAGCGAAGGGAAACGGTCCCGACCTCGTTGAGCCCCAGCTCGCTGACCTCGCCGTCGCGCTCGAGCGTGTTGACGTCCAGGCGTGCTCCCAGCCCGTCGACGATCGCCTTGACGGTGCGGGTGGTGTGCTTGAGCAGCAGCTTTTGCCGGCTGTGCAGCGTGCCGGTGGTCATCCAGCAGACGGTCGCGGTGACCTCACGGGTGACCTCGGGGGCGTGCTCGGCGTCGGCGATGAGGTCGCCGCGCGAGACGTCGACCTCGTCGCCGAGGCGCAGCGTCACCGACTGGCCGGTGACGGCCTGCTCGTGCGTGGCGTCCAGCGTGTCGATGCCGGCGACCGTCGTGCACACCCCGCTGGGGAGGACGAAGACGTCCTGACCGCTCAGGAGAACAACAGGACGGGACGCTCGAACTCCGCGGCGACCTCACGGATGATGTGGATCGACTCGCTCTCGAGGGACTCGAGGTGCGTCACGGCAGCCGGTGGGCAGCAGTGGGCACGAGGAAACCTCTCTTCGGACGGGACCCTCGGAGCATAACTGCCTGTTATGGATCACCAAACTCGCGTTCGTGCGTCGGGAAGGGTCTCTTCAGCTGTCGGTGCCGAAGAGGTCGCGGGTGTAGACCTTGTCGGCGACGTCGTCGAGATCAGGGGTGCGGCGGTTGGCGATGATGACGTCCGCCTCGTCCTTGAAGGCCTGGGCGTCGCGGATGACGCGGGAGCCGTAGAAGGTCTCCTCGGTCAGGGCGGGCTCGAAGATGATGACCTCGATGCCCTTGCCCTTGAGGCGCTTCATGATCCCCTGGATCGAGGAGGCGCGGAAGTTGTCCGAGCCGGCCTTCATGATCAGGCG